>WFNM01000050.1 GCA_015488615.1 Sulfurimonas sp. | reverse complement strand
CTTTTTAAAAAAGCGATAGAATTAAATCCTAAGTATGCAGAAGCTTATGCAAACTTAGGTGCTTTGTATGCAAAGTTTAAAGAGTATGACAAGGCTATAAAACTTTATCAGACCTGCATAAAACTCAAACCTACTTATGCAGGTGCTTACACGAACTTGGGGAATGCTCTTAACAAGACCAAACGCCATGAAGAAGCAGTTTACTTTCATAAAACTGCCATCTCACTTGATGATAAATCAGCGAACCACTTCAGTAACTGTGCCTCAGCCTATAAAAATCTCGGGCGTTTTAATCTCGCAAAAGAGTACTATAACAAAGCTATAATACTCGATGTAAATCATGTCAATGCTCACTTTGACTTAGCAACTGTACTTCTACAAACTGGCGAGTATGCACAAGGCTGGAGTGAGTATGAGTGGCGTTTTAAAAAAGAGGAGATGACTGGGCATATTTATAACTACCGTGTTATATTTGAAGCACCGCGTTATGAGGGGCAAAAGCTCTCAGGTGAACGAGTGTTAGTCCATGCAGAACAGGGCTATGGGGATGTTTTGATGATGGCTCGTTATCTTTACAGCTTAAAAGAGCAGGGTGCGACAGTTGTTCTTTATCTTCGTGAAGGTCTAAAAGAACTCTTTAGTGAGATGGAGTGTGTGGATGAAGTCTACACTCGAGATGAAACTCTTCCTGCATTTGATATGCAGCTCGCGTTTATGTCTCTCGCGTTTGTCTTTGATAAACAACTGAGAAACCTAAGAGAACATTATCCCTACATAAACATCAAAGAGCAGTTTAGTTTTAGCGCAGAAAAAGCACTCATAAAGATAGGTATCGTCTGGGGAGCAAGTAACACAGGGGAGTCCTACAAAGATAAGGTTTTTAGTCTAAGACATTTCACTCAGATGGCGAAGCACCCAGCCCTACAGCTCTACTCTCTACAAGTAGGCGAGGATAGCCAAGATATAGGGAAGTATGACCTCAAAAATGATATAATCGACCTAAACGATAGTATAGAGAATTTCCATACAACTGCCACGATGATAAATAGCTTAGACTTAGTCATCACAAGTGACACTTCCGTAGCACATTTAGCAGGTGCTATGGGCAAAAAAGTATGGGTTGTCTTACAAAAAGTTCCAGACTGGCGTTGGGGAGTTGGCGAGTGTGTGAGTCGCTGGTACCCTTCAGCAAGACTTTTTTCTCAGTACTCTTTAGGCGACTTTAACTCCGCGTTTAGAGAGGTCTATAGAGCACTAGAAAATGAGTATAAGATAAAGGTAATAGATGAGTAGTCCAAAGAGTACTGTTTTAGTAGATGCACTGCACCATATCTTGCAGTTTTATTTTGGCGATGTCAAACGCGATACTATTCTTGCTATTTCAGGGGCTACAGAGGAGGAGTTTGATCTCAAATCCCTGCTCAAAGTTTCTAAAGATGCAAATCTCTTCGCACAAACGCAGGAGATAAACCTCTCCACCTTAGATAAGTTTCTCCTCCCTCTCATCGCCTACAACGAGAAAAATGAGTGCATCATCATTCAAGCACTTTCTCGTGACCAAGTCGCTTACCTTGATGTCAAGTCTGGAGAGAAACACGAAGTAGCCAAGAAAAAGCTCAAGGGTTTTACTAACGCCATCCTCTTTTTTCGTAACAAACAAGATGCGTTAGTAAGTTCTCGCACCAAAGAGCTCACATGGTTTTTTGAGCCTATAAAAGCTTCATGGCGTTCTTACTTAGAGGTGGCATTTCTCTCTCTTTTTATCAATATCTTCGCGTTAGCTCTCCCTCTTTTTACTATGAATGTTTATAACCGCATCATTCCAAATTTCGCGACAGATACACTTTTTGTGCTCGGTGGTGGTATTCTTATCATCTTTCTTTTTGAGGTGATCTTAAAAACTGTCCGCGTTTACATCTTAGAAAAAGCAGGAAAAAAGATAGGCATCCACTACGAAGAGATACTCTTAGAGCGGATGCTTGGTGTTAAAACACAGTATGACAAACTCCTCTCAGGAACGAAAGCAAACCTTTTTAAAGAGTTAGCACAGGTCAAAGATTTTTTTACCTCTCGTTCTTTAGTACAGATACTCGATCTTCCTTTTTTCTTTATGGCGGTTTATGTTATCTATCTCATCTCGCCAACTATCGCAGTTATCCCTTTCGTAGCGGGTATTGTGATGGTGGCGTTTAACCTTTTGATGCAGATACCTCTAGCAACTCTAGCTCATGAGCAGTTCAAAAAAGCACAGTCCAAACATGGTTACTTAGTGGAGACTATTCAAGGTCGTGATGCTATCAAGCTTGTTAATGGGCATACTCATAGACTTTTCACATGGAGCCGTGTAGTCGCGTTTTATGAAAAACTCGGTGAAAAGATACAGCTACTTCAGCATATGACTTCTAACAGTTCTTATACTATCATTCAAATGGTAACTCTTCTCGTTGTTGGTGTTGGTGTTTACCAGATACAGACTCAGTCTCTGAGTGTTGGTGGGCTTATCGCTATCACTATTCTCTCTTCTCGTGCTATGGTGCCTATTGTGAGTATCTCTAGCGTTTTACTCAACTATAAAAAGATGAAAGATTCGCTAGAGTCTATCAATGAGTTTTGGCATCTTCCTCGTGAGGTGGATGAGTCAACACAGATAGGATTAGGCTCACTTAAGGGAGAGATAGAGTTTGCAGATGTGAGCTACTTTTACCAAGGGAGCAAGTACCCTTCGCTCTCAAATGCTAACCTTAAGATAAACGCAGGAGAGAAAGTTGGCATCATCGGACAGACTGGAGCGGGAAAAAGCACCCTGCAGCGATTAGTCTCTTTGCTTGATGTCCCTACCTCAGGAACTCTCTACCTTGATGGTATGCCTACAAATACTCTGCACCCAGTAGAAGTAAGACAAAATGTCGGTGTTATGCCACAAGACCCTTTTATGTTTGCCGGAACTCTCGCAGAAAACATAGCACTTTCTCGAGCAGTGAGTAGTGAAGAGATAGCATCTCTTATCAAACTTACAGGACTTGAAGAACTCATTAAAAAAGGTGGGATGGGTGAAAACCTCCTCATCGGTGAAAATGGAGACAACCTCTCCACAGGGCAAAAACATCTCGTGGCATTAGCTCGTGCGTTAGTCAATGACCCTAAAATCCTTATCCTAGATGAACCGACAACAGGTTTAGACATAGGACTAGAAAACAGTGTCATCCAAAGACTAGAGCCGATAGTAGTAGAGAAAACACTTCTTCTTATCACTCACCGCTTTTCAGCTCTTAAACTTGTAGACAGAGTTATAGTCATCAACGATGGCAAGATAGTTGCAGATGGCCCAACAAGAGAGATACTAGAAAAACTCCAAGGGGGCAAAAGTGAATAGCATCATCGACTTTGAGACACACTGGAACCACCGACTGGTTACTTGGCCTATCATGCTTTTCACAGCTGTTTTTATAATCTGGGCAAGTCTAAGTGAGGTAGATGAGACTGTAACAGGAACTGGAAATGTTGTGCCATCTGGACAGACTAAAATCATCCAGCATCTTGAGGGGGGAATTATCAAGGAGATACTTGTTAAAGAGGGTGAGCATGTTAAAAAAGGGCAAGCACTCTTTAGACTTTCTCAGGCATTTTTCCTCTCAGATACAGAAGCAAAAGAGATAGAACTTGATGCACTTTTTGCCCAAGAGCTGCGTTTAAAGGCGGAGATAAAAGAGAAAAAAAGTATCATATTTTCTAAGAGACTTAAAAAAAATATTCCCTACATTATTACAAATGAGCAAAACATTTTTCAAGCAAATAAGAAGTCTTTTGATAATCAGTTAGAGCTTTTAGAAGATACTATTCATAAAAAAACTCTAGAGATAGCACAGATGCAGAACAAACTCTCTAACCTTGATATGGAACTTAAAATCGCAAAAGAAAATGTGAGTATTCAAGAAACACTTGTTAAACAGGGTGCCTCTTCGCGTCAGATGTATCTTACTCAGCTCGCGAAAAAACAGAGCTTAAATACACAACAACAGAGTTTAGAATACTCCATTCCCGTGACAAATGAGGAACTCAAAGAGGCGCAGCAGAAGTTTGAGAATTTCCGTAGTACAGAGCATGCAAAGCAGCTAAAAGAACTTCGTGACGTGCGTATAAAAATCTCTCAACTTCAAGAACGTTCTAAGGCAAATAGCGATCGTGAAGTACGTAAAACTATCAAATCCCCAGTGGATGGGACAATTAAAAAGCTTTACTTTCACACCATTGGTGGTATAGTTAAACCGGGTGATCCAGTAGTAGAAATCACACCTGATGGAGTTTCACTCCTCATACAGGGGCAGATAAAGACCTCTGAGCGTGCCCGCATTTGGATAGGGCAGAAAGTAAGTGTAAGCATAACGGCTTATGACTTCTCGCGTTATGGCTCACTAGATGGTACTTTAGTTGCTATATCTCCAGATAGCTTTACGAACGAGAAAGGTGTAAGTTTTTACGAAGTCAAAGTAAGCACAAAGAAATCTTCATTTGGAAAAGATGAGCCTGTTTTACCAGGTATGAGTGCAAATATAAATATACTTACAGGGAAAAAGACCATTATGGAATACATTTTAAAACCACTCAAAGATATAAAGAAAAATGCATTAAGGGAGCACTAAAATGATAAAAAAAATAGCACTTGCAACAACACTACTCTCAAGTCTAGTTTATGCAGATATGAGTGAAAAGGGCTTCTTTATCGGGGCAGATTTGAGTTACTATGATGCACAAATTGCTTATAGTAAAAAAGGTACAATTATTACAACTGCGAACTATAAGACAGATAATAAATTCTCTTCTTTCTCATTAAAAGCAGGGTATCAGTATTATTTTACACGTATATATCTTCGAGTAAATAATAATACAAGACTCAAAGATAGTAACAAAAAGAGATTTGGAATTAAAACTCAAGTTGTGGAGCTGAATACTGATTATTTACCACTTTTTTTTAAGAATAATGATAACTTTTTTATGCTAAAAGGAATTGTAGGTGTTGGAGTAGGTGCAAATAGAAGTAGTCTTAGATATTATGATTCACGGCTTGATTCTATTGGAAAAAATGTGAGTCCTATTTTAGATAAAAATATACAATGGCTTATGGAGTATGGAGGCCAATTAGGTGTGATAGGTGCATTTGATTTTGGTCTTAGTGTAGAATTTACTTACCGTTACCGATCAGGGCTTATGACTCAGTTTACCAATAAGGACAACTCTTATCAAGCAACATTTAATCTAGACTCTAGTGAGATCTATTTTGGTGCTAACTATATATTTTAGAGAGTTACTCTAAGTCTTTATATCTAGAAAACATGTGTAACTCATCTGCTTGGAACTCTGCAGCTCTATCCTTATAGGATAAAGAAAGATTTTGGAGGAGTGTTCCTGTCTTTTGCATCAGAGAGAAACTGTTAAGGATAAACTCTTTTTTATAGTTTGCATAGTCTTGTTCTGCACGGTTGACATTTCTTTGTGCTAGCTGGAGTGCTTGAAGATCTTGTGTTCCATGCTGGAAAGCTATCCAGTAGCTAGCCACAACTTTTCTAGTAGCAAGGACTTCGCTCTCTGTGAGTTTAAGAGACTCAGAGAGTGAACTTACCGAACGATGTAATACTTTTATGTCAAAGGTAAGAGAGTGTTTTAAATCTTGGTAGAGAAACCTCTGCTCTTGCATCTTGGCAAGTAGGCGGATGGCAGTTGACTCATCCTTATTTCCATTGTAAAGGTTATAGTTAAATGTGACGAGAGCATTCACTTTTTCACGCTTTCCCAGCCCTATATCATACTCATTTCTAGTCTCACCGTTGATAGTAAAATCTACTTTTGGAGAGAACTTTCCCTTAATACCAAGAAGCCCAAATTTTGTAGCTTCTATGTAGGATTTTTTCTTGAGAATTTTAGCATTATGGCTGTCTACAAGTGCGAGAGAAGTGTTGAGATCTTGATGATATAAAATGGTATCCACCTCAAATGGCAACTGTGATGGAGACTCTGTTTGTAAAAGATATACATATTGGGCGAGTGCATCACTAAGAGCTTTTTTTCTACTGACAAGGTCATTTTTTGCATTGTCTACATTGGCACGGATGAAGTTTACATCCCCCTTTGTTGCTGCCCCATTTTTCTCTTTAATACTGACAATATGAAGAATTTTTTTATAACTTTTCATATTTTTTTTGGCGATTTTAAGAGCTATCTCACTGTAGACAACATTAAAGTAAGCCTTTGTTATACTAACTACAAGATTTTCTAGTGAATCTCTATAGCTATAGAGTGAAGCATGTAATGCTGCATCTTTTTCATCTATTGCATTTTTTATACTTCCTCCACTCCAAAGATTCTCTGTAATAGTAAGATAAAGATCAATTTTTTTGTAGTTAGATGTGGATGTGATAAGTGACTTGGAGTTTGGATTTTTTTGATCATTTGCTGTTTGTCGAAGCTCATAACCAGCATCTCCACTAAGGTTTACAACTGGCAGATGCCCAGCTTCAACTTCTTTAACTTTTTGTTTGTCTTGGACTACAACTTGATATGCGGCTTTCATTTTAGGGCTCAGTGCTATTGCCTTGTTGATTGCATCATAAAGAGTAAGGCCACTTTCGCGTTTTGCATGAAATAGTGGGTCGAGTATAAGCGTAGCAAACTCATCACTCTTTGTAGTTGTAGTTGTATTTGTATCGTTGGCAAAAAGTTGGACAAAAAGTGTGAGTAAAAGAATTATTTTTATCATGGTATATGTACCTTTATAACAATATCACCATAGGGGTTAGAACTAGGGACATCATATTGGAGATTCATCTTTATATTTTTCGAGCTTGTGCGAGAGTGATTTATGATGTTTTTGACATTTAAAACACGCCCTAGTGAGATTTGTTTGGCAATAGTTGAACTTAATATATTTGTAGGATCATTGACATAAAGTGTAAATACTGCACGTTTAGAGCGTCTATGAATATCACCAACGAAGCGCTTTATCTGTCTTTTTATGCTTGAGTTGATAAATATCTCTACATCCTCAAATGCAATAGTTAAGGTAAGATCTTTTTGGATGAGTTTTTGTTTTTTGAACTCTTTTTGATTCTTATTTACTGCATAACTTACAGCATTTCCTTCTGCTTTTCCACCCTCAAAGAGAGAATTATTTGATTTATTATTTATCTCTGCTATAACCTTGTGAAAAGAGAATCTTGACTCTTTTTCACTCTTTTTTTCATTTTCAATTGGTATACACTTTACTTGAGGAGATGAAGTCACCTTTGACTGATCTTCAGGTTGAATAGGGGCTTTTGTCACAGTACTAGCAGTATGGGATGTTTTAAATTTAAATTGAGCATAATAACCGATATTTACAATAGTTATGAGTAAAAAGAGTAACATTACAAGAATAACAGAAGCGAAAATATCAACAAATGGAGGCCATGGGTTGAACTCTTCAGGACATCTTTTTGCCATCTATCTACCCAACATCAGCAATGCGCTTAAGCTCTTGAAGACTCTCATCATTTTTACCAACGAGAAGCTCTAGTATGGCTTTTTGTTTCTCTAGTAGGTCTTGAGTATCTGTATGTACACGGTTACGTTTACGACCATCTTTTATCTGTATCTTACTCAGTTTTTCTATGGAAACGAGGAGTTCTTTTTCCTCCTCTAGTCGTGTTTCCACTGATGCAAGTAACTCATGGTTCGTGTCAGATGCTTGAGAGATATTAGTGAGGCTATGGTTCATAGTCTCAAAGAGTTCGTAGCTCATCTCATGCTCATCACGTGCCTGCTGTACAGATGCAATAGTGATAGAGTGGAGTCTCTCATTTGTTTGAGATATCTCAGCCATAGAGGTTGTGAGCGATGAGATATTGTCGATGAAGACATCCATAAATGAAGAACGCTGGTCAGGAAGTTGTTCGCCATTTGCTCCTGTTGTAGCTCCACCAGAGTCGATGATACGACCCTTGAGCCAATCTTCCACACCCTCGATGAGAGACTCTTGGTTTTTGTTCAGGATATAACCCATAATACCGAGGATAATAGCACTAATAACACCAAAAAGAGAAGACCCAAAACCAGTAGCCATACCACCAAGAGGACCAGCAAAGCTACGAATAACCGCACCAATATCAATATCTCCAGAGAGGGATAAAATAATTTTTCCCATCTCATCAATAGAGACTAGTAGACCCGTAAAAGTTCCTAAAAGACCAATCATCAGTGATGTACCGATGAAGTAGTTTATGTAGCGGTTTTGGTTAGAGAACTTCTCATCAATCCACTCAACAACAGCACGAGACTCTTCAGCCGTGAAGAGTAAAACACCTTTTTGGGCACGTGTATGAAACATGTGAGCAATATTTGCTGGCATAATCTTGTCTATACCTTGAATATAAAACTCAAGATTGTTCTTCTTATAGGCAAGTGCCCCAAAAGTACCCGCAAGCATAACGAGTGCGACAGCAGAACGCATAATAACGATTATACCGATAGTAAGTACAGTTAAAACAGCAAGGTTAAATGTTAATGTTGCAAAAAAGAACACTTCCATAGCTTCTATATTTGAGTGTACAAGAAAATATATAAAAAGCCATAGCACTGCATAGGCTTTCATTATTTTTAGACGTTTCATCCTTGCTCCCTTTTAAAACATAAAGAGTATAAGAGAGATGACAAGTCCAAGTGCTACAGTTGTAACAGAGCTAATCAAGTTCTTAGTGATGTTTACAAAAGAGTTCGCCTCTTGCGCACTCTCACCGATGATGAAAAGCCCAATAGGTTTTCCATTTATATTGACAGCCTCTTCATAAGTTGTATAGTAGCTAGGTGTTATGTTGTACTTTGTTTGTTGCAACTTTTCGAGGTTAATTTTACGAATATTTGTAAAAAACTGGGGGTTGTATTTGTGAAAAAATATTTTGTATTTTTCGGAGATATCTTGAGTGTTGCCCTGTTTTGTTTCAAGGCCTATAAACACCATCTGTGATTTGTTAAGTATAAAGGCAAACTCTTTCCCTAGACTCTCAAAAGTGTTTCTTAGTGAAGCTACATCTTGAGAGACTTCGATAGCCCCAATAGTGACATTAGCATCCAAAATAGGGGTAATTCCGATAAGTCTTATACCATTAGAATCTACAACTATTCCAGAGATAGATGTTGTTGTACTCATAACTAAGTCGGCATATTTTGTGTTTTCGCCGAGTGTAGATGTGTAGTCTTTCGCATAGTATCGAACAATTATAGGATCGATATTTACACGCTCATTTATATTTTTTGCTATGTTTGAGAGGCGGTCGTTAAGACTCTTGTCCGATTTGCTTTTGATATTTGCAATGACATCAGGATCCATAGCAATAACTCCACCCATAGAGAGAAGAGAATCATATTTTGTATCTAAAATATTATCTAGTTGGGTTATTTCAACTTCATGAACCTCCATATATGTTTTTTTAGAGACATCCGTTGTCATTATATTCATAAGTGAGATAGAGACTAGAACACCGATAACAGAAGCAACAGTTAAAATAGTGAACCAGACGCCTTTGTTCTTTTGGAGTTTACGGAGAATGGATTGAAGAAAATTTATAAAGCTAAACATATGAGAGAATCCCTTTTTTATTTTATATTATTTTAGCATAAAAGCATTTTATATACCTAAAATTAGTCTTACTTGTGTTAAAGAGATATTATTTCATACATTTTATAAGAGATGGTAGACTTTGTGCCTCTTTTTTGATACTTTTAAGCAGAAAATCTAGTATGTTGTTTTCTTCTAAACTATAACTTATCCACTTACCAGATTTTTCTGTATGGAGTAGCCCTGCTTCTCTCATCTGCTTGAGATGACGAGAAACTAGAGGCTGTGAAAGATCGAGTGTATCGCATATTTCACAGACACAGAGTCTCTGTTCGCGTTTGAGTAGGGCGAGTATCTTTACTCTGTTGATATCACTAAAAATTTTACCAAGTATAACTAATTTTTGCATCTAATCTCTTTTGAAGTTAATATATATAACAATATAGTTATATGAATTATAGCATAAAAGGAAAAAAATATGAAAAAGTTACTATTAGCACTCATTGTAAGTGT
>WFNM01000049.1 GCA_015488615.1 Sulfurimonas sp. | reverse complement strand
GCGATACTATCTCCTAGCTCAGCTTTGAGTTTTGCTTTTATACTTAGAGTTGAGCCTACAAAGCTTTTAACTGTAGCAATTTCTCTTATTAGACCTGTAAACATCTAAAAAACTATCTTTCCATCTTCTTGAAGACCTTTGATGATCTCTTTTGCTTTTTCATGCCCAGCATAAGCAGCTTTACGACAGAGGTCAAGAGCCTTGTCATTATCACTTTCACACCCTATACCTTGATCATAAAGAAGACCTAAGTTGTAGTAACCTTGAGCAAGTCCGCCTTCTGCTGCACGAGTAAAGCAGATAAAGCAGCGATTATCATCTTGAACAACACCTAGTCCATCTTTGTAAAGAACACCGAGGTTGTTAAATGCTTCTAAATGTCCGCGTTTAGCTGCTTCTTCATACCAAAAAGCTGCTTCTGAGTAGTTTTGAACACAGCCAAGACCGCGTTCTAACATTAGTCCTACTTCATACTGAGCAGGTGGTACTTCGCGCTCTGCTGCTGCCATATGAAGTTCATGTGCTTTAAACTGGTCATGCTCAACTCCTCCGATACCATTTTCATAAAGAATAGCGAGGTTAAAGAGTGCATAAGGCTGTTTAGCTTCAGCAGCGAGAGTGTATAGCTCTAATGCTGCTTTATCATTTTTCTCACACCCTTGAGCATTTTGGTACATAAAACCTAAAGAAGTCTGCGCAGTTGCATCTCCCTCTTTAGCGAGTTGTGAGTAAAGTTCGTAGGCTGTTTTATAATCTTTTGCATTGTATGCATTATTTGCTTTTTGTAACATTTTAGTTTTCATTCTCCGTTCTTATATTCTGCCTGAAGGTTGTTTTATTACCTTTAGCTGCTGCTTTGGCTCGACGTATTTTTTCTAGTAAATCATTTTTTGTATTTAAGTGTGCATCACGAATTTTATGTTCATCACTACCATCTATTTGGGGATCATACTCAACTACATCAGGTGTGTAATCTTTAAATAAATCATCGCTCATCTTAAAAACCTCAATTAATTTAGTATATATTATGCAAATGATACACAAAAATGCTAAAATTCGCTTTAAGATAAATGAATGGATTTTATATGAATTATGATGTAATAGTAGTAGGTGGTGGTCATGCAGGTGTTGAGGCTTCACTAGCAGCAGCAAGAATGGGGCACAATACCCTTCTTATATCAATGTTAGCAGAAAATGTAGGGGCAACTTCTTGTAACCCCGCTGTTGGTGGTCTTGCTAAAGGACATTTAGTTCGGGAACTTGATGCTCTTGGTGGTGAGATGGGGCTTATTACCGATGAGGCTGGGATACAGTTTCGTATACTCAACCAGACTAAAGGGCCCGCCGTTCGAGGAAGCCGAGCGCAGATAGATATGGATAAGTACCGTGTTATCGCTCGTAATGTTATACTAAATACTTCAAACCTTGCACTTGCTCAAGAGACAGTGGAGTCACTTATCATCGAGGACAACACTGTAAAAGGTGTCAAAACAGACCTCTTAAATGAGTATAAGGCAAAAAAAGTCATCATTACTTCAGGGACATTTCTTAATGGTATCCTTCATATCGGTGAGGTGCAAAAACTTGGTGGTCGCTATGGTGAGGAGAGAAGTGTAGGGCTTTCTGCTTCACTCAAAGAGGATGCTGGGCTTGATATGGCAAGACTCAAAACTGGAACTTGTGCGAGAATTGACACTTCTAGTATTGATTTTTCTGTGATGGAAGAGCAGGGTGGTGATGAACTGCCTTCACCTTTCTCTTTTAGAACGAATCGCGAAGAATTTCGTGCTACAAAAAAACAGCTTCCTTGTTACATCGCTTATACAAATGAACTTACACATGAAATTATTTCAAGCAACTTTTACAGAGCCCCACTTTTTACAGGACAGATAGAGGGAAAATCTCCTCGTTACTGCCCGAGTATAGAGGATAAGGTAAGTAAGTTTGCAGAGAAAGATAGACACCATCTCTTTATAGAACCACAGTCAATGGACAATACCGAGTGCTATATAAATGGGCTTTCAACTTCTCTACCTCCAGAAGTACAAAGAGATATGATTAAGTCTGTTGTGGGTATGGAAAATGCCAAGATTGTGCGTTATGGCTATGCCATAGAGTATGACTTCGTAGATCCGCGTGAGCTTAGACACTCTCTTGAGACGAAAAAGATAAGTGGTCTTTACTGTGCAGGACAGATTAACGGTACAACGGGTTATGAAGAAGCAGCGGCTCAAGGGCTTATGGCTGGTATAAACGCAGGACTATCTATACAAGACAAAGAGCCTCTTATTCTTCGTCGTGATGAAGCATACATCGGTGTACTCATAGATGACCTTGTCACAAAAGGAACAAATGAGCCTTATAGAATGTTCACTTCTCGTGCAGAGTATAGACTTCTTCTTCGTGAAGAGTCAGCAGACACTCGCCTTGGAAAGTACGGTCACGAGCTTGGTCTCATTAGTGATGCAGAGTATGAGAGAGTGAAGAAAAAAGATGAAGAGATTCGCTATGGTGCACAACTTTTAGAAGATGTGAAGTTTACACCAAACAAAGAGTTTAATGCACTTCTTGCCGAAATGGATGAACAGCCTCTTAAAGATGTCTCAACTGCCCAACAGCTTGTAGCTCGTAAAAGTTTTGATGTTGAGAAGATGCTTAAAATCGTTCCAGAACTTGCAAAATTTGATGAGTATATAAAAGAAGAGATCTTAGTTGAGGGAAAATATGCTCGTTATATAGATAAACAGAGTGAAGAGATAGAGCGTATGAAAAAGTACCTCAAAATTAAGATTCCTGAGGGCTTTGACTTTACAGGTGTAAGTGGCCTTTCTAAAGAGGTTCAAGAGAAGCTTAAAAGCTTTGCTCCACCAACACTACAAGCAGCGATGAACATTAGTGGTATTACACCAGCAGCTATAGAGATACTTCACATCTATATAAAGATGGCAAAGAGAGATAAAAAATAATGAACTACCAGGGGAATCAATATAGTAAAACTTACTATTATGTGCACACAGGTCATAGAATAGGACTAGATAGATTTCGTAGAGCATCGGCGATTTTAAAAGGCTTAGATGCTGATATTACACTTCTTTCATCAGATTATAGAATTGCACAGGTTGCATATAAGTATGGTATAAAAAAAGCAGTTGGACTTGATGTAGTGAGAAATATCCCTCAAATTGCAAAAAATGGAGATAGACTCATCTTAGATTCTGATGAGGCTAATCCTATCATGCTAGAAGATATGAAGCAATATTTCTCTACTTTTATTCATTTGAGTAATGACACTATAGCTGTAGATGAACAGTTCTTTAATGCAAGAAATGAGAAAACTGTTAAACTTACTTACTTTTTTGGTGATGACGATTACGAAAAAGATTTAGAAAAAAATATAGATTTTATTGCAGACCTTAAACCACATTTACAACTTGGATTTTATTACTTTTTAGATTATGAAGATGTTTTACGTGAAAAGTTTGAGCATTGCTATGACTTTGAAGAGTATGAAGATATGATTTTAGAAACTGAGATTCTCATCACTTGTTCCCCCCAAGCAGTTTTAGATTCACTCGCAAGTGGTGGAAGACCTATTTATGTACAACGTGAAGATTATGTTCATGATATGGATGAGGTATTTGAAGGACTTAATATTCCGATAATCAAAAAATATAATAAAAGTGATTTAAATATGATATTAGGGAGCATTTTAGAACATAGATATGGCAACTTGGTAGATAAAAGTAATATTATAAAGAAAAAGATACAAGTAGAACTTAATTTAAATTAATCTAAAACAGATTTATTATATAATTGGTCTAAATTTCACATATAAGTGAGTAAATATGAAAGATAATAGCCGTAGAGGTTTTATGGGAAAAGCATTTGGTGCTGTTGCTGGTGTAGGTGCAATAGCTTCTCTCTTCGCAATGAAGAAAACTTGGGATCCACTTCCAAGTGTAAAAGCAGCTGGATTTACTACTTTGGATATGTCAGCATATAAAGAGAATGAATTAGTAGTAGAAAAATGGAGAGGGAAACCTATTTTTGTGCTGAAGCAGTCTAAAGAAATGTTAGATACTGAAGATAAAAATATGAGTCAACTCACTGGTAAAACGACAGAAGCGATGGATAAGAAGAGACTTATTAGGATCGGTGATGCAGAGTATATGGTAACTATTGGACTCTGTACACATCTTGGATGTATTCCAGGGTACAATCAAGATAAAAAAAGTTTTCTTTGTGCATGTCATGGTGGTATGTATGATGATACAGGTATGGTAACAAAATCTCCACCTCCTCGTGGCCTCGATATTCCGCCTTTTAAAATCAAAGGGAATATATTGGTTTTGGGTGAAGAGGGTCCTGAGTATAAAAAAATGAAAGAAACCGGCATTACGCTTTAATTAAAGGGAAAAAATGGCACATTTTACAAAAGCTACAAGTATAAAAGATTGGCTTAACCAACGTTTAGCAATCGAAAAAGTAGAAAAGGTTATGGCATCTGAGTATTGGATTCCAAAAAATATTAACTTTCTGTGGGCAATGGGTATGGTTCTAGTAATCACATTTACATTCCTTTTAGTTTCTGGAATCTTTTTATTAATGTATTACCAACCAAATGTAGACTTAGCATTCGATAGTGTAAACTACACGATTATGCGTGAGGTTGATTTTGGATGGCTATGGAGAAATGTACATGGTGTTGCGGCATCTGTTGTTTTCTTAATTATATATATTCATATGTTCACAGCGATTTACTATGGTTCGTACAAGAAGGGACGTGAGATGATTTGGATATCAGGTATGCTTCTTTTTGTTGCATTTTCTGCTGAAGCATTCTCTGGTTATATGTTACCATGGGGTCAAATGTCTTACTGGGCGGGTATGGTTATTACAAACTTATTTAGTGGTGGTAGTCTGCATGCTGATGGTTTAGTTGAATGGATTCGTGGAGATTATGTTCCGGCACAAGCATTCCTAAGTCGTTTCTTTATGCTACATGTACTTCTTATTCCTGTTGCTATCCTTGGTCTTATAGGGCTTCACTTCGGTGCACTTCGTATTCCTCATGTTAACAATCAAGATGGTGAAGAGATTGATTTTGATAAAGAGAGTAAAAAGTATTTAGCTGGTGATAAAGCTGGAAGTAAAGTTATTAGATTTGCGAACGACTTTATGTCTAAAGATATGTTAGTTGTTGCTATCTATTTAGTGTTCTTTTTCTATCTAGTGTTCTATCATTATGGTTTTGCGATGGATCCGGTAAACTTTGATCCAGCAAATGGTTTAAAAACTCCGACACATATCTACCCTGAGTGGTATTTCTTATGGTCGTATGAGATTTTACGTCCATTCTCAACAAATATTGGTCTAATGGCATTTGCCTTTGCGCAGGTTATCTTTATGATGCTTCCGTTCTTAGATAGAAGTCCAAACACTGTTCCTGCATCTCGCCGTGGCCTATTTAAGTACTGGTTTTGGGCTATGCTTATAGATATGATAATATTAACAGCTATGGGTAAAGTACCACCAATTGAACCATTTGGAACAATCGGTTTTTATGCAGCACTTACATTTATCGGTCTATGGATAGCGCTACCAATAATCACAATGTTTGAAAAAAAGGCTTAGGGGTAAAAGATGAAAAATAAAGAACCATTAATATTAGCGGTAGTAGTTTTCTTTACATTAGCAACATACTATCTAGTTGAGCCTTTTGCACATTCAATTATGCATAAGCATTTTGAGAGTGAAGGCTTTGCATACAAAGATTTACCTGCAATTACTAAAAAAGGTAATGTAGCTCGTGGTAAAGAATTAGTTATGGGAGCTGGCGCTTGTACTGGTTGTCATGCAATAACATCTCAGGGACTTGAAGCACCAATGAATGCTGTGACGGCTGCAAGGTCTTATGGCGTTAACCCGCCTGACTTATCAAATGCAGGTGCAGTTTATGATGCAAAATTCTTAGATGCACTTATAAAAAATCCTGCTCATGCACTTATGGTAGAGCATAAGTTCACACCTGAATCAGGAAAATCATACCCAATGCCAAAGTTTTATGGAGCTGGTGGAAATATGGATCAGGAAGTAGCAGATATGGTTGCTTACTTACAGTCTATAGCACCTAAGGCAGATAAATTGACTCCAGCTATGGCATTTGAAACAGCTTGTGGTAGATGTCATGCTGTTCGTTATGAAAAGTGGACACAGATTGGCGAAAAACCAGAATATAAGAAAAAACGAGATGAGTTAGAATTTAATATACGTGTTTTAGATTATCAAGATTCTTTAGCGAAGTATATGGGTACATTACCACCGGATTTAAGTATATATATTCGTTCTCGTGGTGAGCACTACATTAAAACTTTTGTAGAGAATCCTCAACAATATCTTAAAGGAACTGCAATGCCTCGTGTAGGTGTAAATGCAGAAGCTGCGGATAAAGTTATTGAGTATTTAGAAGATTCAGGCGATACAAAACGTCATGAGCGTGAGTCAGTTGGAAAAAATGTTATGATCTATATCATAATTTTTGCTATCTTTGCTCTTCTTTGGAAAAGAGAAGTTTGGCGTGATCTTCATTAATTAAACTATTTGACACTCTTTGGAGTGTCGAATTTTCTTCTACTTCTCTATTTTTATTTCAATCGTTCCACAAACTAAATCATGTAACATTTTATTGTCTTTTCTCAAAAAAGGAGTAAAGAGTCCTAAAATTGTAGTCGCAGTAAATAAAAACATGAGAAATCTCAAATATGCCATATAGAAAGAAAGATTCTCTTGAGTCTTATATGTAACAACTTTAATACCATAGGCTTTTTTTCCAGGAGTTTGTCCTGTTTTACTTAAAAATAGAGCATATATAACCCCATAAAGTAGTACTGCAATAGTTGGAGCTAATTGAGAATTTTGCAGGGCTTCTCTACCTCCAAGCACTAAGTATGTAGTTGCATACATGATGGGCATGTAGATTAAGAACATATCGGTTATAAGTGCTTTTATTCTATCTGGATATCTCGCATAGAGTATCTTGACTTTACTAGGTTTGTTATGTTTTTTTTGTTGTTTTAGTTTACGAAATCTCATGATGCTATTATATAATAATATATTCAACTCTGAGTGCTATAATTGCATGATATTACTAAAGGATATGTATGCTTATTGATAGCTATGATAGAGTTGTTGACTACCTTCGTGTTTCAGTTACTGAGCGCTGTAATTTTAGATGCACTTACTGTATGCCAGAAAAGCCCTTCTCTTGGGTCCCTAAAGAGAATTTACTCTCTTTTGAAGAACTTTTTGAGTTTATGAAAGTTGCCATTGATGAGGGTGTTAAAAAGATCCGTATCACTGGTGGGGAACCTCTTCTTCGTGAAGATTTAGATAAGTTTATTAAGATGATTTATGATTATGAACCTAGTATAGATCTTGCTATGACTACAAATGCCTTTTTATTGAAGGGAACTGCACAGAGACTTAAAGATGCTGGGTTGAAACGTATCAATGTTTCTATCGATACACTTAAACCTGAAGTAGCACAAGATATTGCAGGTAAAGATGTTCTCAAAAATGTTTTAGCAGGTGTAGATGAAGCGCTCAAAGTTGGGCTCAAAGTGAAAGTAAATATGGTGCCGATGAACACTGTAAATGCCAATGAAATCATAGATGTTTTAGAGTACTGCAAAAGTCGTAATATGTCTGTACGTTTTATAGAGTATATGGAAAACAAGTATGCAAAAGAGGGTATCTCTGGTCTGAAATCTCCTGAACTTTTAGCGATACTTAAAGAGAAGTACAGTTTTAGTGATGATGGCTTTGATGGTACATCACCTTCACATTATTATACTATGGAAGATGGGTATAGATTTGGCATCATCGAGCCTTATGCTGATGACTTTTGTGCTAAGTGTAATCGTATTAGACTGACGGCAGAGGGAAATCTTATCCCATGTCTTTATTTTGATGAAGCAATGAGTATCGCTGAGTCTATTAAGTGCGGAGACATAAAAGGTGCTGCTGCAGTGCTTAAAGAAGTTGTTCGTACAAAACCAGAGAAAAATCGCTGGGGTGGAGAGGATGATGAAGTCTCTTCTCGTGCTTTTTATGAGACTGGTGGTTGATAGGTGGTCTATTTAGTTGAGCATTTTTACTCTATTCAAGGGGAAGGGAAGTATGTAGGAACTCCTTCAGTTTTCTTTCGCTTTGGTGGATGCAATATGAAGTGTGAAGGTTTTGGTTGTAAAGAAAAAGCAGAGAATGGAGTAGAAGTTCTAGGTTGCGATACTGTTTATGCCGTGAACAAAGAACATTTCTCTCAAACTTGGGTACCTATAAGTAAAGCTAGTGAACTTTTAGCAGTTTTAGAGCTTTACGAGCTTCCAAATGCAGTAGATATAGTTCTTACAGGTGGTGAGCCACTTATTTATGCGAGTGATCTTATCTTTGTAGAGTTTTTAGAAGCTCTTGTGAAGCGTGGACATCAAATAACCTTTGAAACAAATGCCTCACTTAATATAGACTTTGAAAAGTATGGCGTTTATAAAGAGTGTTACTTTGCACTTTCTGTGAAGCTAAGTAACTCTGGTGAGCCTTTAGCAAAACGTGTTCGTGGAGATATTATTTATAATATTGCCTCAAATGCTAAAGATGCTTTTTTCAAGTTTAGTATAGATGCTGAGTCTATTACCTTAGGGCTTGAAGAGGAGCTTAGTGAGATTTTGCTTCACTCGCCAAAAACAAAGGTGTACTGTATGCCAGTAGGTGGAACTCAAGAGGAAGTCGAGAAAAATAGCGAGCCTCTTATAGAGTTTTGTAAGGCAAAAGGGTATAATTTTAGCGATAGATTGCATATCAGAATTTGGGATGCAAATAAAGGGGTATAGTATGATTATCAGGAAAGAATTCAAATTTGAAAATGCCCATATAGTCCGTGGTTGCTCAAGTGTAAAATGCCGTAGCTCCCTTCATGGTCACTCCTATAGAGTAGAGCTTCTTTTTGAGTCAAACTTCTTGGATAATGGTCAGATGGTTTACGACTTCGGACTTATGAAGCAAAATATGAAAGACCTTATAGAGAGTTTTGATCATGCTGTCACTCTGTGGAGTGGGGATGAGAAAAGTTATGTAGAAGATATGAAACACCACTCTGATAGATGGGTAGAACTTCCAGTCTCACCATCAGCCGAGCAGTTCTCTCGTGTACTCTTTGTGATGGTAGACAAATTACTTCAACTCACCTCTACAGTAAATGGTGAAAAAGAGGTAAAACTCAACTCTGTTATAGTCCATGAAACAGCTACTGGCTATGCACAGTGTTTTAGTAAAGATGCTTACTCAAAAGCTATGGGTGAGATACGATTAGTAGATATAGGTTTTTCTGAGGAAGTGAAGAGAGATTTTAATGATGCAGAGCTTTTAGAAAAAATGATAGCAAATAATTCATTTATAAATCCAAAAGCAGTGTAGGTATTTTCCTGAGAGTTTATACCGACTAAAGTCAGTGTTACAGTGGTCGTAACACCGGTTTTAACCGGTCTTAGTTCGTTACCAAAGAACTATATTTACTAGAAGTAAAACTAAACTTCGTACTAATAAACTTCACTTCTCTGCTTTCTTCAAGAGTCGAGAGTTTCTCATCTATCATGATGAAGCCATTTGCATAAGCAAGAGGAGAGACCATTCCTGGTGCGAAGTGCTCAGAGGGTGTGAAAAATTCTCCATCAAAATATCCAGGTACTAAAGAACGGCGACCTGCTCTTTGCTTATACTCATTTTTCATCTTTGCATTTATGGTACTAATAAATTTACTCTTCATACCACTCAGAGTATAGATGATACTTGTTCCAAATAGCTCGAAGTTCAGAGCCGCTGCCATTGGGTTTCCGGGTAGGTTAAGGACTAAAGTATCTCCAACCTTTCCAAAAGTTGTCGGTTTTCCGGGTTTTATCTCTATCTTGTCAAAGAGTATTTTATATCCAAAAGCTCCAAATGCTTCTTTTGTAAAGTCAGCATCCCCAACACTTACACCACCACTTGTGATGACTAGGTCACACTCTAAGGCACTTTTTATATGAGTCTCTATATCTTCAAGACTGTCTTGTGCAGTCCCTATAAACTCCACTTCACAGCCTAGCTCTTTCGCACGAGCAAGTAGAGTTGGTGTGTTTGTATTGTAAAGCTGGTAACTCGCTACTTGCTCGAAGTGCATTTTTAGCTCATTTCCAGAGGCAAAGAGTGCAACTCGTGGACGTTTGTGAACTTTGATATGGCTGATGCCCTGTGAGGCAAGAAGAGTGATCTGGTGTGCATCTAAAACAGAACCGAACTCTAAAAGTAGAATCTCTTTTTTTATGTCTTCACCTGCAAGGCGAATGTGTTTACTCATAACAAGGTTAGCTGGAAGTTGGATACCTTCTGGTGTCTCTATAGTGTCTTCTATTGGCACTATGCACTGTGTTCCTAAAGGAATCTTTGCCCCAGTCATAATCTTTATACCATGTCCAGCTTTTAACTCTCCATGAAAATCATCACCAGCAAAAATTGTACACTCTACCTTCACACTTTTAGCAGAGTCTTCTACTTTGACAGCATAACCATCCATAGCTGAATTATCAAAGGGAGGGAGGTTGTGAGTCGCTACTATATCTTGTGCAAGAACAAAACCTAAAGCCTCCTCAATAGGAAGAATCTTCAGTGAAGTTTTTTTTATATTTGTATAGATAAGTTCGAGTGCTTGTTCAACGGTTAATGCCATAATAGATGCCTTATAAAATGAATTATTGAGCTTATTATAGTATAATTTCGTTATGAATGAAATGTATAATATGGGCTTGAGCCTACATAGTATCGGTGGTGTTGCAGTTTTAGCAGTTATTATTTTAAATCTTTACTTCCTTATAAGCGTAAATGATTTGAAAAAGTATAAAAGATTGAATAGTATAGTCCTTTGGCCACTTACTTTTAGTACTTTAGGTTTAGTTCTTTTTACAGGTACTATCATGATGGCAGCAAAGCATTTAGACTTTAATTTTGCAAATATTATCATGATAATTATTTCTATAATTTATATTGCCTTAGAAGTTAAGCGTATAAAATCTCTAAAGTATCTTAGTGATACAAAAGAGCATGCTTTTAATGCCTATAAACCAATAGCAAGAACTATTTTACAAGTTGAATTTGTTATGATTTTACTTCTTAGTCTAGCTATGTGGTACTTATGATTTATTTCTTTGATGAAAATGCGGGTGCAGAGACTCTTAAAATCAAAGGAGAGATGTATAAGTATCTTGTAAAGGTTCGTCGACATATCGAGGATGACATGCTAAGTGTACGAAGTAAAGAGCAGATAGAGACTCTCCACTCCTACAAGGTTGTGCAAGTTGCACCGCGTTTTTTAGAGCTTGAACTTATGAATTCAGAAGAAGTAATAGTAAAAAGTAAGAGAGAACTGCATGTCGCTTGGTGTGTTATAGATAGTAAGTCAGTAGAGAAAGTTTTAGCCTCTCTGTGTGAGATAGGGGTGAGTCGTATCTCTTTTATAGGCTGCGATAGAAGTCAGAAAAACTTCAAGCAAGATTTTAAACGCTACGAGAGGATAGTTGAAGCTTCTATGCAACAGAGCGGAAGAACATCAATTATGGCATTTGATAGCTATAAAAACATAGCAAGTTTTATAGAGGAGTTCCCCGATACAAAGGTCTTTGACTTTACAGAAAAAGTCCTCTCTGAGAGTAGCGATTTTAAAAGAGTCCTTATAGGGTGCGAGGGTGGTTTCTCTCCATCTGAAAAAGAGTTACTATCTTCTCAAGAGGTTTTTAGATTAGATTCTCCTATGGTACTGCGTTCCGAGTCGGCTGTTATGGCTGTAGCGAGTAAGATTTTACTATAGTTAGTTTTTATGGTATAATTTCTTTTGTAAAGCATTTCTCGCTTTTTTTGTTGAGTTTGGTCACTTAACTGATAGTGAGAGTAAAGCCCTATGACTTTTTTAAGTTGTAGGGCTTTTTTTTTGCCAAATTTTTGGTACTCGTGGGCAGTGTTGGGTGGGAATGCCATCAAAAAGGTGGAGAAATGCTTTTAAGACTTCTGGTCTTATTGCTAATACTCGGTTATTTAACTAAGTTATTTTAGCAAAATGAGGGACTGACCATCCCTCTATTTAAATATTAAGAATTATTTAGGTATAATGCGATTTCATACCCTCAAGGGGTACCACGAAAATCTGCCCCCATACGGATTTAAAAAATATATAGTTTTACGCACACAAGACGTGAGACAAAAGGCAAAACGATGAAAAAAGATTTACACCCAAACCTAGTAACTTGTACTGTAACATGTGCATGTGGAAACACTTTCGAGAATAGAGCTGTTCAAGATACACTTAAAATTGACATCTGTAATGAATGTCACCCTTTCTTCACAGGTTCTGAGAGAATGGTAGATACAGCTGGTAGAATCGAGAAGTTTAACGCTCGTTACGCTAAAAAATAGTCAAGATTTCCTCTTGCTAAGTCTAGTTCCTACTCCCATTGGTAACATAGGCGACATCTCACTTAGAAGTATTGAACTTTTAAGTGAGGCTGATATACTCCTCTGCGAAGATACTCGTGTTACAAAAAAACTCATCAATATTTTAAAAACTCGTTACAACACTACTTTTAAAGATGATCAAGAGTTTATATCTTTACACTCTCATAATGAACAAGCTTTTGTTGAAAAACTAGAACCCTCTTTTTTTGAACAAAATATTGTTTATGCTAGTGATGCAGGTATGCCGGGGGTTAGTGACCCTGGTCAGGCTCTTGTGGCTTACTGTCTTGAGCATAATGTATCCTTTGATGTTCTTCCTGGTGCAAATGCAGTGCTTACTGCGTTTGTAGCGAGTGGATTTGAAGAGACAAAGATGCTCTTTTTAGGGTTTTTAGACCATAAGGGTAGCTCGCGTCAAGCTGGACTACAAAAGGCTCTTTATAATGGTTTTACTACTGTTCTTTATGAGTCACCACACCGCATAGAAAAACTTCTCTTAGAGATAGATG
>WFNM01000048.1 GCA_015488615.1 Sulfurimonas sp. | reverse complement strand
TTATAACGTGCCAGTTTTTTCGCACTAGAACCCGAAGAGGTGATAGCAAAGATACCCTTAGTATCTAAATCACAAGAGAGTCTCACTGCTGACTCACTAATAGTATCGCCACTATCATGCTTGATAAAGCCCTCATAACGGTTATACTTATAGAGTTTTTCTGTTTCACTTATGGTGTTAGACATAGTCTCAACTGCTAAGATAGGGTGTGCACCAACAGCACTCTCTTCTGAGAGCATCACAGCGTCCGTTCCATCCATCACTGCGTTTGCTATATCACTTATCTCTGCTCGTGTTGCTCTTTCGTTTGTTGTCATAGAAAGTAGCATTTGAGTAGCAGTTATAACAGGTTTACAGACTGCATTTGCTTTGCGAATAAGCATCTTTTGTATGTTTGGCACTTCATAGTATGGTACTTCTATACCAAGGTCTCCACGAGCTACCATTAGCCCATCACTATGTTCGAGTATTGCATCAATATTTTCTATAGCATCAAACTTCTCTATCTTTGCTATGAGATTTTGCTTACCACCATGGCTCTCTACTATAGCTCTCGCGTTTATCATATCCTCAGCACTCTGCACAAAAGATATAGCCATAAAGTCTACACCATTTTGTACACCCCAAGCTATATCTTTTCTATCCTTAGCAGTGAGAACATCCACCCCTAGTCTAGTGTTAGGAAAGTTCACACCTTTTTTGGAGGAGAGTGTGCCTTGATTTTCCACAACTACTTTCACACCTGCATCATCAATACTTACAACTTGAGTACGGATAATCCCATCATAAAGATAGATATAATCACCAATATTTAGCTGCGATAAAATCTCAGGGTAATTGATACTAACTGCATACTCACTCTCTGAAAGCTGTTCACCAAGGATACTTTCTTTCATAAATTTTATAGTATCATTTTCTTTGAGTGAAAAGCTCTCTTGAAGTTCGCCTATACGAATCTTTGGCCCACTAATGTCTTGAAGCACTCCAACTACCAGACCTGTTCTCTTTATAGCCTCACGAATCCGTTCTAATATTATGAAATGTTGCTTATGTGTTCCATGTGAAAAGTTTAGCCTAAAAACATTTACACCTGCATTTATAAGCCCTATAAGCATTTCTAGAGAGTCTGATGCCGGTCCAATAGTTGCTAGAATTTTTGTTCTTTTTTTCATCACATACCTTTAGTAAATTTCTTTAACTCGTCCAACTTCACCACTCATCAAACGCACCTTTATTCCATGAGGATGAGAAGGAGACTTTGTAAGTAGGTCTCTTACTATGCCATCTGTTAAGTAACCTGTGTTTTGATCCTGCTTAAGTACAATTGCTACAGAATCACCATGTTTTATATTTGCTCTTTTTGTACCGTCTTTCATATTATTTCCTTTGGAACCTGCATCGGTTCATTGTAAACAGAGAGAGAAGGGAAAGCAAACTCTAAGTTATTCTCTTCTAGTATCTCCATTATTTTATACATTACATCTTGTTTTGCATCAAGCCATTCATCCCATTTTACTGACTTTGTAAAGCAGTAAACTAAAATGTTTATACTTGAGTCTCCAAAAGAGTCTAAATAAACCAAGAGATTATTTTTCACACCATCTAAATCATCTTTTGAGACAAGTATAGTAACGGGGCTCTTGTATTTTTGATGTTGATACTTTGTCGCTTTAGTCGCTATTAATGGATGTTTATCTAACATCATATGTATCTGCTCCACCGCATTTTTTATATCTGCACTTTTTGAGTCATATTTTACACCAACCTGCATTTTTATGCGACGTCCAAGTATTCGTTTATTCCAGTTTTTCACCTCTTTATTTGCAAAGGTTCCATTTGGAATCGCAATGAGTGCATTATCAAAGGTTCTAATCGTTGTAACACGGAGTCCTACCTCAACCACTACTCCTTCATGCCCATCAATCGCTATCCAGTCCCCTTGAGAGAATACATCACTAAAAAGGATAGAAAGTGTCCCAAAAAAATTACTAATAGTATCTTTAGCAGCAAAGGCAACAGCAAAACCACCAATACCTAGGCCAGAGAGAACCGCAGTAAGATTTATTCCTGCAAAAAACAACATAATAAGCAACCCAATAATTATGATTCCAAAGTTAATTATTTTTATACTAACATTGATTAGATCATTTTTTACATTAGACGAGCTACTACTCACCTTTATCAAACGGATGGATGCTACTGCATTAACAATCTTATAGATAATAAGTGTAAATATAAATCCATAAATCATATTAAATATCTGAGAAATTGACTCTATAGAGCTAAAATCATTATAGACATAAATAACCATATTTATATTAATAAAAATAATAAGCATTTCTATTGGTTTTTTTATTTTTTTACTGATCTCGACAGAGTACTCTTGAAGAGAATCTATTTTTAAAATATACTTCTCTATTGAAACATACACAATAGTTCGTAAGAAATAGATAATAATAATAAGCATTAATATAAGTAGAAGCTTCATAATACTTAAACCATATTTCTCTAAAATAGGGTTTATTATACGAACAAAATCAATTGAGTTTACATAGACAGCTAAAGAGATCAAATGATACTTAGAGTATTTATTGAGTCGATACATATTTGATTCAAATTTATAAATATAGCCTATCATGTCATTATTAACTGTCACAACTGCATAAAAATTTCGTACATTTTTCTGTGTTTGGAGAATAATCTTTCCTGAAGCTGGTAGTTTAAGTATGTACTTATAGTCTTTTTTTAGTAACTTAGCTATATCTTTTTGATTCTCCAGAACAATTTTATTTATAGCTTCTTCAAATTTTTCTTTAGTCTTATCATTAAGTGAAAGAAGAATAGACTTAATCATATTGTTATTTAGACGAAGAAGTTTATAAGTTTTTAGAGCTACTTCATCTCGAATAACTGCATATGTATTCCCTGCATGTTTGTTAACTTGTATAATTTTTTTAAGTGTAAAAATTTCTTTTTCAAACTTCGTAATATTATTAATATACTTATTTTGATTAATCATGATTTCATCAAAAGCATCTTCATAGAGCTTATTTTGCTTATTCAGAAGAGTTTCAATTTGCTCTTGTGTAAGATTAGTATCATTTAACTTTTCTACTATATTTATTTGGCTTTGCATAAAAGGTTCAAACTTTACACTGCCACCAAATAATACACTAGTAAAAAATAAAAAAATTACTAAAAATTTTATGTTTTGCATTACTTATATTCCTTTTTTATCTATTATTTTGAGTATCTTTATGTAGTTTTGTTTTACATCATCACTACGTAGATAGATATACTCTGCCTTTGAATTCATAACTTTTTTGAACGAGTCTAGTGATTTTACTGAGCCTAAGCTTAAGTGCTTATTTGATGCAAAAACATTTTTGTAAGAAGTGTCTATATCTAGATTAAAAAGATTAACATGTGTAGTTGTGTAAGAGATTGTAATATAGTCTATAAAATTTAAGTCATAGAGATTGTGCACTCTTATATAAGGCTTCTCAAATGTACTTTCGAGCACATATTTTCCCAGTACTAATTTTGTATGCAGACTTGTTTTCATCTCAGGCATTACAGCTTTAAGTCCACGAAGTTGTTCTACACTAAAGGCATCAACTACTACAGTTTTCACATCAAACTTTTCTAGTATCATTTTAAACTCTTTAAAAAAATCATCTATATCGCCATTCCCAGTTTTGAGTTCTAGTATAAAGTTTACAGAAGAGTTTATGCTAAAAAGTTTCTCTAAAGTTAGCAGTTCATCTTTGGCTAAAAGATCAGTGATAGTCTCATTACTAAGAGATTTTCCCTGCACATCTGGATGGTGGATATAGATAACATAAGTACCATCTATATAGGCCCAACAGACATCACCCTCAGCAGCCAAAGTATACTCTGACTCTGCGTTTAAAGCAACAAACTTCTCAAAAACTTTTTGTGTATTTAAGGCACGATGGTAGACAAATTTTTTATTTTTAATACTAAGCCTTTTTAAACTCTAAAACAACATCTATTTTCTCACTTTTATAAGCCATTAGCTCATCAAGTGTAAGTTTCTTCTGCGTTTGGAACTCATAAAAAGCATACTCAAACTTCTGGGCAAGAAAAAAGACAGCTGCCACATCCCAGATGTAACAAGAACCTATAAGTGTAGCTTCAGCCTTGCCTAATGCCACCATCACAACATGGTAGAGAGTAGAGCCGAAATTACGAAGCTTGAGTGCTTCAAACTCTTTGAAATCTATCTTCTTATGTAAACGCGAGCTAATGAAAATAGTCTTTGTATCTGCATTTACTACATTGTTCTCACTATGGAGTTCTCTATCGTTGATGAAAATCTTATCATCGTAGGCTAGATATTTTTGATTACAAGCTGGTCCATAGAAATACGAAAGCAAAGGAGTGCCATTTTTTAAAACGCCAATCCCAATACCCCAGATAGGATAGCCACGTAAAAAAGAGGCTGTTCCATCAAGAGGATCTATGACAAAAGTGTACTCGTCTGCATCACTTTTGAGTATTGCTTGATCCTCTTCTATCCAGATGTTGGCATTTGGATAAGTCTCGTTAATGACTTCTATACAAAACGCTGTAGCATCAAGATCAAACTGACTTACAGAAGTACCGTTGTCTTTGAGGCTTACCTGTACAGAGTCATTTGTCTTCTCATAAAGTTCTTTATAAAAAACATCTATTTTTTTGATAATGTCTAGTACTTGAGTATCCATTATTTTTCTCCTTTCATTGCTTCAAAAAGTGCAGAGAGATAATCTACTAAAGACCATAAAGTTACTGCACCAACAAAAACCATCACACCTGTAGTGTATGAGGTATCCAAAGTAATATCAAACTTATTTATCATATAAAAAGGAATCAAAAACGCGACATAACCAAGAAGAGAGTACCAGTAGTAAGCACCTTTGACTTTAAGAAAATGTAAAATAGCAAAGGTTGAGACTGTACCTATAACAGTCATTATCTGAAGATACTCTTCACTATAACTCTGGCCTTGGTTCATATAGAGTACCAAAAGAGCATAAAGAAGGAGGTACTGACCACCAAACTGTACAAGTGCCTTAGCTTTACCACTAAAACGAGCACCCATAGCGATGCCCATAAGAGACATGTAGGTACGGATGTATGCGACTATAATGTCTCGTACAAAGAGTACAACAACAAGCCAAAGAGGAAAAAGTCCCATATAGCCAAACGCGAAGAAGTACATAAAACGCGAGATACTATCACTCAGAGGATCAAGGAGTTTTCCTAAACTTGTGACACAGTTATCACGACGAGCTAAATAACCATCGAGCATATCGGTAAGCTCAGAGTAAGCGATAAGGATAATAGCGACTAAAAGGAGTTTTATATCTCCACTCAGGACAAGTCCAAATGCGATAAATGAGACAAAAATCCTCACAAATGTTATGTTGTTTGCTATGTTAAAAATATTCTCTTTTTGCATTATTTTTCAAACCTTTTTATATCTAATTTTTTTACGAAATAACTCTCATCACAAAAACGCAGCATCGCAAAGTCTCCAGAGGAGTTTCCATAAGAGATAGTATGGCCTAGCTCTTCTTTACCCATAAAAGCTTTTATACGTTGAGTTTTTTCATCAAAGTTACAAACACGACCCGTAAACATACCACTAAGATAACGACCATTTTCCTGTGTTTGTGTGGAAATAAAACCATCGTAGCCTAAGTATTCACATACTTGCTTTACATAAACATCTGGTGAAGCAGTTACGATAATAATCTTATAGCCCTCTTCGCGTTTAGTCTCTATAAGTTTCCTTACTTTCATATTCCATGGTATTTCTTCAGCAAACGACTCTAAACTCTGCTCACTATCATAGCCTTCAAAAAATATCTTAAATGTTATCTGCTTGACATCATCATCATTATAGATTTTTAGCTTATGTTTTATAAGCATTGTTGCGAGAGTAGGAAGGTTTTTGAGTACCTTTAGTAAGTTTAAGTTTTGAAGTACAAACTTTGTATAAGTATCTTTAAGAGTAAGTGTTCCATCTAAATCTGTAAATATTATTTTTTGCATGTGAAATTATAGCAAAAATACTAAAGATAGCTACACAAATGTAGCTAGAAAAAGAGTTAGATACCCTCAGCAATCATAGCATCAGCTACTTTTTTGAAACCAGCGATGTTGGCACCATCTACATAGTTCCCCTCAACACCATAATCCTTAGCAGTGAGAGCAACACGCTTACAAATCATCTGCATAGTCTCTTTAAGCTTTTCATCGACTTTTTCAAAACTCCACTTACTCATAGAAGCATTTTGACTCATCTCGAAAGAACTTACAGCAACACCACCAGCATTTGCAGCTTTCGCAGGAGCAAAACATAAGCCATGCCCTTGAATCGCAGCAGTAGCCTCAGGAGTTGAAGGCATATTTGCACCTTCTGTGACACTTTCACAGCCATTTGTTATAAGATTTTGAGCATCTGTTTCTGTTAGCTCATTTTGTGTAGCACAAGGAAACGCTGCATAACATGGAATGTCCCATACAGCATGACCACCATCAGGATACTCACTTACAGGAATATACTTTGCACTCTCATGTATTTTAATGTACTCTTCTAGTGAAGCACGTCGTTCTAGCTTTATCTCTTTTAAAAGTGCTAAGTCAACACCACGAGAGTCATAAAGAGTACCTCTTGAATCGGTACAGCTCACAGTAATAGCTCCAATTTGTTGAAGTTTCTCTATAGCATGAAGGGCAACATTACCAGCTCCACTTACAGTACAAACCTTGCCTTCAAGTGGTTCTTTTCCTTCCATCTCTAACATAGTTTCAGTAAAGTAAACTGCACCATATCCTGTAGCTTCTGGTCGCATCAAAGAACCACCAAAGAAAAATGGTTTTCCGGTGAGAACACCTTCAAAAGAAGAAGTGATTTTTTTATACTCTCCAAAAAGATACCCAATCTCTCGACTACCTACCCCAATATCTCCAGCAGGAACATCTATACGTGGTCCTATATACTTATGAAGTTCAGTCATAAATGCCGAACAGAATTTCATCACTTCAAAATCACTTTTTCCCTTAGGATCAAAGTCACTACCACCCTTACCACCACCTATAGGTAGACCAGTAAGAGAGTTTTTAAGAATCTGCTCGAAACCTAAGAACTTTAAAATCCCTTCATTTACAGTTGGGTGAAAACGCAGACCACCTTTGTATGCTCCAAGAGCGTTGTTAAACTGTATGCGATAACCAGTATTTACCTGTACCTCATTTTTATCATTTAACCAAACAACTTTAAATTTTACAACTCTATCAGGAACAACTAATCTTTCTAAAATGGCATATTTAGCATATTTTTCATCTGATCTTAGAAGTGGTGCTATCGAGCAAATAACCTCTTCCATCGCCTGATAGAAAACATCATTCTCTTTACAATCTTCACGCTCAAATTTTTTAATTTCTTGTTCTACAGTTGGCATATATTTTCCTATTTATATTTATAATGCGATTATATCTATTTTATGTTGTAATTAGTGTAAAAAGAGCATAAAAACTGTCTTAGAAATGTTAAAATAAAAGATGACTACAAGTCAAATAGCATCTTATGTATAAAATCACATCTCAGTCCTCAGAGAAACAGAGCTTGAAAATTATCTCAAAGGTCTAAAAAACTTATCACTTAAGTGAGTAGGAGATAGGAACATTAAAAGTAAGTCTCTGTTTTGGTTTAGGGAGTTTATACTCTATGTTTTCTATCGTTTTTATTGCTCCGCGACTTAAGATATCACTTTTAGAGGAAAGTACTTCTATCTCTGAGACTTCTGCATTTTTTGAGAGGGTAAAACGAATGAGAACTTTGCCCTGTACTCCTCGTTTTCTAGCTCGTCTAGGATAGTAAAGATTTTCTTGAAGAAGGGCTATTATCTCTGCTATATGTTCTTCTACATACTCCTTTTCGGGAGATTTAACTTTTTCTGTCTCTTTTTTTATTTGCTCTGTTTTACTTGTTTTCATACTTTTTTGTACTGAAACTTTTTGAGGCACAGGAGTAACAACTTTCTCGGATACTTCTTCTTTCACTTCTTTAGTTCTAAGCAGAGGTATAGGTGTTGGTTTTGAAATAGTTTCAGCCAGAACACTCTTTTTTTCAATAATCACCTTATCTTTTTTTACTATGATCTTTTTTATTTTTTGTTGAGTTTTCTTTGGGGGAATCTTTTCCAGTTGCTTTTTAAGCGGCGGTGGAGTACCCTTTTGACTCATACAAGAAAGTTGTACACAAACCATATGTTCATCATTTTTTTCTACTACAATTGCTTTATACTCTTTATATGCCAAGAACAAAAGAGCTACTATCAGTGCATGTAAAATAAGTGAAATAAAAAAAGAGCTAGTGTGTCGTATCATAAAAAGGATAGTAACAAAATGTTTGTTATAAAAGTGTTAAAAGAGGAAAAAAGACAAGAGTAATGTTGTATATGCCAAAGAGGCATATACCAGAGGTGAAAGAAACTAGATAGCTTCTGTATCCTCTTCACCAGTACGAATACGGATGATTTTTTCGATATCACTAACGAAAATTTTACCATCACCAATTTTACCAGTACGTGCTACTTCTACAATAGTGCTTGTAACTTTTTCTACCATATCTTCAGAGACAACCATCTCCATCTTAATCTTTGGTAAGAAATCTACAACATACTCAGCACCACGATAAAGTTCAGAGTGACCTTTTTGACTACCATAACCTTTTACTTCACTTACAGTCATACCTGTAATACCGATCTCTGCAAGTGCATCTTTTACATCTTCTAATTTAAACGGTTTAATTATTGCTTCAACTCTTTTCATCCATAAATCCTTATAAAAGTTATTTTAATTTATATACTAATTCAATTAAGAGTTAGTATACTTTTCACCATGAATTGATTCATCAAGACCCATAGCCTCTTGCTCTTCATCAACACGTGCACCACCAGTTAATGCAGTAGCTATATAGTAAACTATAACTGTACCAACCAATGTAACAAGACCAACAATTACAACTGATTGAACTTGAACCATAAACTGACCAATTACATCTGGTTTAATTCCTGCAGCTACTGCTTCTGGAAGTAAAGAAGTTTTAAGTGGGCCATCCCATAGTAAATCAACATCTTTTACAGCTAAAAATGCAGTTGCAAGAGCACCAAATAAACCTGCTAAGAAATGGATACCAAATGCATCTAAAGAGTCATCATAACCAAGTTTTTTCTTAAGTACAGTAACACCCCAAAATGCAAATAAAGAACCAACGATTCCTAAGATAAATGCACCAGTAACATCAACGAAACCAGCAGCAGGAGTAATAGCAACTAAACCAGCAACCGCACCTGAAGCAAGACCTAGAAGAGTTGGTTTTTTGTAAATAACCCACTCAGCAGCCATCCATGTAATAGCAGCCATCGCCGTAGCTATAGTAGTTGTTAAGAAAGCTAAACCAGCGATTGCATTTGCACCAAATGCAGAACCACCGTTAAATCCATACCAACCAAACCATAAAATAGAAGCACCTAAAGCAGTAAGCATAACATTTGCTGGTTTCATTGCAATTTTAGGATAACCAACACGTTTACCAACTAGGAATGCTAGAACTAAACCAGCTAAACCACCATTCATATGAACAACAGTACCACCAGCAAAGTCTAAAGCACCGATATCAAATAAATATCCTCCACCCCATACTAAGTGAACAATTGGAGCATAAACTACAAGAACCCATAGAGCTACAAAAACTAACCATGTTGAAAATTTAATACGCTCAATTATTGAACCAGAAGCAATTGCAACCGTTATAGCAGCGAATGTACCTTGGAATACAACAAAAACGAAGTCAGGGAATGCACCCATTGAGCTTAAGTCTGTCCATTTAATATCACTTAGGAATATATTTGAGAACCCACCAATAACCTTATTCATCGCGCCATCGATAGTCCCAAATGCAATTGAATAACCTGCAATAATCCATACAATGAATCCAACTACAAATGCCCCAAAAACCATAGCATATGTATTGAGTACATTTTTACTTCTTGTCATACCACCATAAAATAGTGCAAGACCAGCTGGTGTCATAAGAAGCACTAATGCAGTAGACATCATCATCCATGCAGTATCTCCAGTATCTAATGTAGGTGCATCATCTGCAAGTACAAGTGTTGGTAAAGCAAATAAAAGTGCTAATAACCATTTCTTCATGTGAATTCCTTTTGAATTTTTATTTCATCTGAAGTATGCCATATATTCAAGGAAAGTAAGGCCATTTTAATGCTTAATATTTAATCAATCTATTTTTTCAACAAAATCTATAGAATTTAAACATTTTCTTAAGTAATTTTTAGATATTATTAATCAATTTATTTTTAATTACAATAGGGTGTATTAATGGCTGACTTGCTAACGAACGACGACATACAACAGATAAATATCGAAGAGACTCTTCAAAACTCTTACCTTGACTACTCAATGAGTGTTATTGTAGGGCGTGCTTTACCAGATGTAAGAGATGGTTTAAAACCCGTACACAGACGTATTCTCTATGCAATGGATAAACTCAATCTCTCCCATGGTGCAAAGTACAAAAAATCAGCACGTATTGTTGGTGATGTAATCGGTCAGTACCACCCACACGGTGATACAGCAGTATATGATGCACTTGTTCGTATGGCTCAAGACTTCTCTATGCGTATGGAACTTGTAGATGGTCAAGGTAACTTCGGTTCTGTTGATGGTGACTCCGCAGCTGCGATGAGATATACAGAAGCACGTATGACAAAGTATGCAGGTGAACTTCTTAAAGACCTAGATAAAAATACTGTAAATATGATAGACAACTACGATGGTACAACTAAAGAGCCAGATGTTATGCCTACTCGTGTTCCAAACCTTCTTATAAATGGTTCATCAGGAATCGCAGTTGGTATGGCTACAAATATCCCTCCACATAATCCTACTGAGATTATTAATGGTCTTAGAGCACTTCTTAACAAACCAACTATAACTCTTCCTGAAATTATGGAGCATATAAAAGCACCTGACTTTCCGACTGGTGGTATCATCTTTGGAAAAAAAGGTATTACCGAAGCTTATGAGTCTGGTCGTGGACGTATCAAAGTTCGTGCAAAAACACATATTGAACAACAATCAAAAAAAGAGATTATCGTTATTGATGAGTTACCTTATCAAGTAAATAAGGCTCGTCTTATTGAAAACATTGCTAATCTTGTAAAAGATAAAATGATAGATGGTGTTTCACTTATCCGTGATGAGTCTGACCGTGATGGTATGCGTGTAGTTATCGAACTCAAACGCGATGCAATGAGCGAAATAGTTCTCAACAACCTCTTTAAGCAAACAAGCATGCAGACTACTTTTGGTATCATAATGCTATCTATATTAAATCAAGAGCCTAGAATCTTTGGAATCATAGAAATACTTAAGCAGTTTATCAACCACCGTAAAACCGTTATCATTCGCCGTACTATCTTTGATCTTGAAAAAGCAAAAGCTCGTGCACATATTTTAGAAGGTCTTAGAAAAGCTATTGACATCATTGATGAAGTTATTCGTGTTATTCGTGCTTCTAACAATGAAGAAGAAGCAAAAGAGAACCTTGTAACTGAGTTTGACTTTTCAGAGATTCAAGCATCTAGTATCGTTGCTATGAGACTTGGGCGTTTAACTGGTCTTGAGATTGAAAAGATTGAGAATGAGTTAGCAGAACTTATGAAAGTTATCAACTACTTAGAGTCTATCCTTAAGAGTGAAGAAGTACTTAAAGGTATCATCGCTGAAGAGTTCGATGAAGTAGCTGCTACTTATACTGAAGGACGTCGTACAGATGTAGAAGATGACTATGATGACATCGATATCGAAGATCTTATTCCAAATGAGCCTATGGTAGTTACTATTACTCACCGTGGTTATATCAAACGTGTTCCTTTAGCTTCTTATGAAAAGCAAAAACGCGGTGGGAAAGGTAAAACTGCTGTTACAACTTACGAAGATGACTTTATAGAAAACTTCTTTACATGTAATACGCACGATACCTTACTTTTTGTAACTGATCGTGGTCAACTTCACTGGCTTAAAGTCTACCGTATTCCAGAAGGTAGTAGAACAGCAAAAGGTAAGGCAGTTGTTAACCTTATCAACCTTGTTGCAGATGAAAAGATCCAATCTATCATCCCAACTACAGACTTTAGCGAAGATAAGGGACTTGTGTTCTTTACTAAAAACGGTGTTGTAAAACGCACAAACTTAAGTGAATTCTCTAACATTAGAAGTAATGGTGTTCGTGCTATTGTTCTTGATGATGACGATGCTCTTATCACAGCTAAAATTGCTAACCAAGATATTCGTTACCTCTTTATCGTAACAAAATTTGCTCAATGTATTAAATTTGAGATAGAAAAAACTCGTGAGCAGGGTCGCTCTACTCGTGGTGTTCGTGGTATTAAGTTCAAACATGAGGGTGATGAAGTAGTTGATGCAAACATCATTGCAAATGATGAACAAGAGATTCTAATGATTGCTGAAAAAGGTATTGGTAAACGTACTGATGCTGGTGAGTATAGACTTACAAACCGTGGTGGTTCTGGTGTTATAGCTATGAAAATGACTGCCAAAACTGGTAAAAACATAATCGGTTGTCTTATGGTCGATGGTGAAATGGATATGATGGCACTCACAAAATCTGGAAAAATGATTCGTGTAGATATGCAAACTATTTCAAAGTCTAGTCGTAATACTTCTGGCGTTTACATAGTAAAAGGTGATGATGTAGCAAGTATTTCTCGTTGTCCAAAAGAAGAAGTAGATGAGGATGAAGGCGAAGAAATCCAAGATACTTTAATCTTGGAATAGTCTTTGCTTTTAGAAAACTAACATAACGGAGTATTCATGCTCCACTTTAAGGATATTCGATGAAAAAATCATTAGTATTAGTAGCACTTTTTAGTGTTACATCACTTTTTGCTGCACCACAACCAATAGTAGTTGCTGCAGAACCAATCTCAGAGCAAATACAAGTGGAAGAAACACAAACTCTTCCTGCTAACTCTACAATAAATGTAAATTGCCAAATGCATGAGAATGCTCAAGCAAAACAAGAAACTATGAATCAGCAGAGTGTTCAAGAAAAGTCCGTTCTTACAGTAAATGAAGATCTTCTTATAAGTGTAGTAGGTCAAGGAGTTGCACCTGTAAATACATCTTCACCGGCACAAGCCTATGCACTAGCTAAACGTGCTGCTGTAGCTGATGCCTATAGACTTATCGCTGAAAAAGTAAAAGGTGTTCGTGTTGATGGACAAGATCTAATCAAAAACATGATGGTAAAACGCTCAACTGTAAGAACTTCTGTTGCGGCAATGGTACGAAATGCTAACATCGTTGAAACAACTTTCAAAGAAGGTCTTTGTGAAGTAGAGATGGAAATAGAAATATCTCACACTCAATTTCAGTAGCACTTTTTTTCCTTCTTTTTTCACTTGTAGCTAATGCAAGTGAATACCTTATCTCTTACCGCTACCTTATAAAAGATGCCACGCTCTATAATGAATCCTTGCAAATAGCAAAATCAATGCAAAAATGTCAAGGATCACCTTATAATTCAATTATCTTTGAAACTAGAGACGATAAAAACTTACAAAAAATCCTTAGTACAAATAACGAAAGATTTATTGAGTATGTTCATAAACTTGGGCTCAGTGTGCACCACTCAGAGAGTACAACAAATTATATTAATAGTTCAACTACTATTCTTACCCTTAAAACTACCTGCTTCAAAGTCGATTTTAATGATAATTTTGTTAAAATTTCACCTTTAAAATAGTATAAGTAAAAAGGCCACTCAGTGAAAATTGCAATAGTTGAAGATGATATTAACATGCGCAAGTCTCTTGAACTTGCTATGGGTGGTTATGAAGAGTTTGAAGTAATTACATACAAAAATGCTGTTGATGCTCTTAAAAAACTTGATGATAGTTTTGATCTTGTCATTACAGATATAAATATGCCCAAAATGGATGGTATAGAGTTTGTAAAAGAACTTAATGGTCGTTTTGAAGTAATCATAATGACTGGTAATGCCACACTTACTCGAGCTATTGAGTCTATTCACTTAGGGGTAAAAGATTTCTTACTCAAACCCTTTGAAATAGATGATCTTATTGGGGCAATTACAAGAGAAAATAAGATTCAAAAAGTACAAAAAAGTGTAGCAAAAACTAAGAAAACTTCAAATAATGGTTTCTTAGGCAAAAGTGAAGCACTCAGTAAAGTACTAAATATCGCTGATAAAGCATCTAAAACAGATGCAAGTATTTTACTACTTGGGCAAAGTGGTGTTGGAAAAGAGGTATTTGCTTCTTACATTCACAAAAATTCTCCTCGTACTAAAAAGCCCTTTATCGCACTAAATATGGCAGCTATTCCTGACAATCTCATTGAAAGTGAATTATTTGGATTTGAAAAAGGTGCATTTACCGATGCAAATGAAGCTAGAGCAGGACAGTTTGAGTTAGCAAATGGTGGTACACTTTTTCTTGATGAAATAGCTGAGATGCCATATGGTGTTCAAGCCAAACTTTTACGTGCACTTCAAGAAAAAGAAGTACGTCGTTTAGGCTCTTCAAAAAGTATAAAAATAGATATTCGTGTAGTTTCAGCGACCAATGCAAACCTAAATGAGAAGATACAAAATGGAGAGTTCAGAGAGGACTTATACTATCGTTTAAATACTATACCTCTTCATATTCCTCCACTTTGTGAGAGAAAAGATGAGATTTTAGAGATTGCTGAGGCAACATGTAAAAGTAACTGTGAGAAGTATGACTTTGAGAGTAAAACATTTTCGCCTGAGGCAAAAAGTGAACTACTTGATTACAACTGGCCAGGAAATATCCGTGAGCTTATCTCAGTGGTAGAACGTTCAGTTATACTCAGTGAAACACAAGAGATTCAAAAAGATGAGCTCTTTCTTGATGTACGAAAATAATAAAATTAAAAATTATAGGAGATAATGAATATGAATCGTAAAACATATAATATAGCAGTAGTAGGGGCAAATGGTGCCGTTGGTGAAGAGATTTTAACAGTATTAGCAGAAATAGATTTTCCACTCGATAAACTAATCCCTCTTGCAAGTTCAAGAAGTGTAGGAAAAAGTGTAGAGTACAATGGGGAAGAACTCCCTATTATAGAGTTAACACATGATGTATTTGCTGATTATAAAGTGGACATAGCACTTTTTTCTGCTGGCGGCAGTGTAAGTGAGGAATTTGCACCTTCAGCTGTAAAAGCTGGAGCAGTGGTCATTGACAACACTTCTCACTTTAGAATGGATGAAAACACTCCTTTAGTAGTACCAGAAGTAAACCCAGAAGATATTAAGAAGTGGAGACAGACAGGAATCATCGCAAATCCTAACTGTTCAACTATTCAAATGGTGCAAACGCTTAAGCCACTCGATGAGGCTTATGACTTAACTCGTGTTGATGTTTCTACATACCAAGCAACGAGTGGTGCTGGAAAAACTGCTATGGAAGAGTTAGTAAACCAAATGCAAGCATTCTTCGCATTTACACTAAGTGATGCTGAGCACAAAGCTTTTAACCAGCAAATCGCTCTTAATGTTATTCCTCAGATTGATGTTTTTACGGAAAATGGATACACAAAAGAAGAAATGAAAATGGTCAATGAGACTGTTAAAATTCTTAATAAAGATGTTGCTCTCAGTGCTACTTGTGTTCGTGTACCTACACTTCGTGGTCATGCTGAAGCACTTACTCTTACTTTTGATTCTGAGGTAAATGCAGATGAAGCAAGAGAGATTTTATCTCGTGCACCAAATCTTGTTATCCTTGATAATCCTGATGAAGCACTTTATCCTATGCCTGCAACTTGTGTAGACAAAAATGAAACTTTTGTAGGGCGTATACGCAGTGATGTTTATGCTAAAAATATGCTGCACCTATTTGTAGTTGCTGATAATCTTCGTGTTGGTGCTGCTACAAATGCTGTTCGTATTGCTCAAAAATGGATAGAATTTCAAGAAGAGGAAGCATAGTCATGGAAAGAATTTTTGAAGGAGGACTATGGTCTTCTCGTTTTATGATTATTCTTGCTGTAATTTTTGGAATAGTAGGAGCTGTGATTCTTTTTATCGTTGCTTCTGTTGATGTCTATGAGACAGCAAAATTTGTAATAAATACTTACTTACACCATGGGCATCCAAAAACTTTTCATGAGGATGTAGTCGGAGGAATTATAGGTGCAGTAGATCTCTATCTCATCGGTGTTGTAATGCTTCTTTTTGCATTTGGGCTCTATGAACTTTTCATTTCAGATATAGATGCTGCAAAAGAAGAAGATGGAGAAGATAACAAAATTCTTGCTATTCATTCCCTTGACCAGCTAAAAGATAAGATATCAAAAGTTATTGTAATGGTACTAGTAGTTGGTTTTTTTCAAAAAGTAGGACATACTGAGTATAATGGAGCTTTAGATATGCTCTATTTTGCACTTTCTATCACTGCTGTAGCTGTAGGTTTATACTTTTTAGGTAAAGTAGGACATCATAATCATTAAGGACAATTAATATGGGAAAAATATTTGTAGATGCATGTTTAGGGAAAGAGACTCCATACACACCCGTGTGGATGATGAGACAGGCTGGGCGCTATCTTCCAGAGTATATGGCAGTTCGTGCAGAAGCTGGAAACTTTTTAAATCTATGCCATGACCCTAAAAAAGCATGTGAAGTAACACTACAACCTGTTAATATTGTTGGTGTTGATGCAGCTATACTTTTTAGTGATATATTAGTTATTCCTGATGAAATGGGAATGGACTTATCTTTTGTCAAAGGTGAAGGTCCTAAATTTTCAGACCCTCTAAAAACTCAAGCTGACCTTGATAGACTCATAGGTGGAGATGAAGCTGCTAGTAAACTCACATATGTTTTTGACACAATTAAACTTATCAAAGAACAGTTAGCTGAAGATAAAGCACTTATAGGCTTTACAGGTGCTCCATGGACACTTGCTACTTACATGATAGAAGGACAAGGAACAAAAACTTATAATATTTGCAAAAAGATGATGTACTCAAACCCTGAGCTTTTACATAATATTTTAGCAAAAGTAACAGAGGTTGTAAAACTTTATATGGAGAAACAGATTCAAGCTGGGATAGATGTTGTTCAGATATTTGACTCATGGGCTTCTGCGATTGAGACTGAAAAATATGATGAGTTTTCTTGGAAATATATGGTTGAGATTGCTGAGTATTTAAAAGAAAAGTACCCACATATTCCAATTATTATGTTCCCTAAGGGTATCCCAACTTTTTACGATAAAGTATATGGAAACTTTGATGTATTTGGTGTTGATTGGGCTACCCCTATGGAGCTAGCAAAAGAAAAACTCGGGAGTAAGTATGTCCTTCAAGGAAATATGGAACCTTGCCGTCTTTACTCAAAAGAAGCAACTACTGAGTCTGTAGAGCATATTCAAAGTGTTATGAACAGTTCACGCCATATTTTTAATCTTGGTCATGGAATTCTTCCTGATGTACCGGTAGAGAATGCAAAGCACTTTGTATCTGAGTGCCAACGTGTCAGCAAAAAATAATATAATCTTCGGACCTATAAACTCACGCCGCTTTGGCATGAGTCTTGGGATAGACCTCTCCCCTGCCCTCAAACAGTGTAATTTTGACTGTCTCTATTGTGAACTTGCTCCCTCAGCGACTACAGATAAACAGTCTCAAACTGTAAGTGTAGAAGAAATTATAGAAGAACTCAAAAAGCACCTTACTCTAAAGATTGATGTTATTACTCTCACAGCGAATGGAGAGCCTACCCTCTATCCTCACTTAAGTGAACTCATAGAGAGAATAGATGCCCTCAAAGGTAGAACCCAAACCCTTATACTTACAAATAGTGCTACACTCATTGAACCTAATGTTTATAATGCCCTCTTAAAACTTGACCAAGTCAAACTCTCTTTAGATGCAGTAAGTGCTGATGTTTTTAAAAAAATAGACCGACCGCACGAGAGCATTAAAGTAGATGAAATAGTAAAGAGAGTTGTGGCGTTTAGTAAAGAGTACAGAGGAAAACTTTTCATAGAGATACTTTTTGTACATGAACTTAATGACACACAAGAGGAAATAGCTAAACTCAATGATGTACTCCTTCGCATTGATGCACAAAGAGTAGACCTTGGGACTATAGATAGACCTCCTGCTTACCCTGTTGTTGGCATCAGTTACAAAGAGCTTCATGATATTTCAATGTCCTTTGATAGTGCACTACCTATTCATATAGCTTCTCGTATTCATGCAGAACCAAATAATACAGCCTACACTAAAGAAGAGATACTTAACACTTTAGATAAACGTCCTCTAACACAAGATGATATTGCACTTTTACTTGATGAAGATAGTAAGGTAAGACTACAAGAGTTACTAGCGTCTCAAGAAGTTGCTATAAAAACTGTTGGCACCTTGGAGTTTTTACTTCCAAGTAAGAATATAAAGAGAAAGAGAAGAAAATGAAAAGTTATGAAAACTTAGAGTTAGAAAACCTATTTATACCTTCAAAGGTACCTTCAAAAAAACTGATGATAATTCTTCATGGTCGTGGAGATTCAAGTGAGGGTTTTATAGGATTTCCTCCTTTTTTAGCACTTGATGACATGAACTACATTCTTTTTGATGCACCTTTTGAGTACTTTACTGGACAATCTTGGTACCAACTTCCTCCAAATCAACTCCCCGGGATTGAGTACTCTTCTACACTACTTACAAAAGATTTAGATACTCTTTTTGAAAGTGATTTTAAAGCAGATGAGAGTTTTCTTTTTGGCTTTTCTCAAGGGGCTCTACTGACCTTTGAATTTGGAGCGAGATACCATAGGACTCTAGCAGGTTACATAGCTGTTAGTGGTTATATATATGATGTAAACAAACTACTTGAAGATATGAACACCAATGTCAATAATAACAACTGGTTATGCACTCATGGCACACAAGACCCTGTGCTTGATTATGAGACTTCAAAGAGCCAAGTACAAACACTACAAGATGGTGGGTTTAACATAGAGTTTAAAAGCTATAATAAAGACCACAGTATAGATAGAGATGAACTTAGTATGATTACTGAGTGGATTCAAAACAGATAAGAGAGAGTAGATGAGTGAAGAAACAATAGAAGTGAAAAAAAAATATTATGACTATATTAGTGTAGGACAAAGAACTACACAAGAGAGCTATTTTGTGCAACAGCATGACAAGAATAGACTTCTTAATGAACTCAAAGAGAGATTTATCAATAAGCAAACACTCGTAGTTGTAAAAAACAAACGCAGTGCAGATACTTTAGTAAACTTTTTTAAAGAGCTTTCCATTTCTAATGCACTTGCTATACATGGAAATCACCGTTCATCACGGATAGAAGAAGCAGCTGTCTCATTTAACACTAAAGATTTAGGTATACTTATTACTACAGATAGAATACTAGAAACTCTAGAGTTAAAAAATGTAGAACTCTTAATAAACTATGATTTACCTTTTGAGTATCCAGATTACTTTAAGCGACTGCGTTTAGTTGATGAGATAGCAGAGTCGCTAAGTCTAATAGATCCTGAAGATGAAAATGCACTTGCCTCTATAGAACTTATGATGAAGTGTGAGATGAAAGAAGTAGGGTTAGAAAATTTTGAGCATACACCAAGAACAAACATTTCTAAAAAGAATAGAGTAAAAAAACCAAGACATAACAAAAAGAAAAAAGTAGCTAAGTCAGATGAAGAATCTAGATAATAGTTTACAAGAAACAGCAAACAAAAATATTAAAGGTATCATAAAAGATGTATTTGAACATACTGAGCAAAATAATGCCGTAGTTGTATACGACACAAACTCTACTATTTCAAAGCTTTTATACATAGCCTACAAAGAGGCTCTACCCTCTACTACATTTATAAACTTCAATACTACAGACCCTCGAGAGATTCTTGAAATACTCAATACACTTCAAGAGTCTGACTTTGTAGCCTTAGTCCAATCAAAAAACTTCCGTTTAGATGCTTTTAGAATACGTGTAGAACTTTTCAAACGTAAAATAAAAGTGATAGAGCATCCACATTTAAGCCGAATGAGTGATGATGAAGTCCCATGTTACATAGACTCAATGTTTTATGATAAAGAGTACTATAGAGGAACAGGGTATGCTCTTAAAGCTAAAATAGATGCTGCTAGTAGTGGTGTGATAGAAAGTGATAGTGATTTACTTCACTTTGATTCTACTTTTGAGAGTGCTAAACTCAATATTGGTGACTATACAGAGATGGCCAATACTGGTGGGCAGTTCCCAATAGGGGAAGTTTTTACAGAAGCAAAAGATTTAGAGTCAGTTCATGGTCGAGTAAATATCTTTATCTTTAGTGACACAAGTTACCAAATAAACAAACCAAATACTCCTGCAACTCTTATAATAGAAAAAGGTAAGGTTATTGCAACAGAAAATACGACACCTGCATTTGATGAAATTTTAGACCTTATTCGTGAAGGTGAAGGTAATATATGGGTAAGAGAGCTTGGCTTTGGACTCAACCGTGCCTTTAGTAAAACTCGTACTGTTAGTGACACTGGAACCTATGAACGTATGTGTGGCGTACATCTCTCATTAGGAAGAAAACATGGAATGTATGGTAAGCCTGGTTTTAAACGAGGTGATGGTAAGTTTCATATAGATGTGTTTGTGGATACTACATCAGTAGTACTTGATAATGAAGTTATATTTAAAAATGATAGATGGTTAGTATAACACTGACCCTAAAAAGTATACCGGTTAAAACCGGTGTTACAGTAACACCGACTTCAGTCGGTAAAAAATCCATAAGTAGAATAAAAATTAATAAAGTCAGCAATATATAAAGTAAAATAAATGAGTAATAGAATGTAAAAAGAATGAGTAATAAAAAAGTAATTGATAAATAATAATGTTTGATAGTAATAAAAAAGGGGAAAAGTTAAAGTAAAACAACCAACTAGGCAACGACCTACGTTTCCAATCCTGAAAGGATAAGTATTATCAGCGATGAGGGGCTTAGCTTCTGGGTTCGGAATGGGACCAGGCGTTTCCCCCTCTCTATAGCCACCTAGACAAGTTGGGTTTAAATACACTAATATGTACTTAAATCCAACTTGAAATAGTTGTTTGAGGGTAATGATGAATTATCATCAAATATCAATTGTTAAAGTCAACATAACTAAATAACTGTAAACTAATCTCTTATTAGTAATACACTAAATAAGGTAGTGAACGAATTGTGTTCATTTAAGAACTTTAAAAAAAGACGAACGTACTATTAGTACTGGTCAGCTAAACAGATTACTCTGCGTACACATCCAGCCTATCAAGCTTGTAGTCTTCAAGCGTACTTC
>WFNM01000047.1 GCA_015488615.1 Sulfurimonas sp. | reverse complement strand
TAAGAAACTGTATCTTCATAATTGCAGCAGCATGTGCTTTGAGTTGTACCTTTGCAGACATAGAAACTAAAGAGAAGAGAGAAATTTTTCTATCATAGCTACAGGTTGCTACCCAATTACCATTTTTACTAAATGCGATGTCATTTACTGTATCTACATGAGTAGGAAGCGTAAAAACTAGCTTACCACTTTTAATATCAACAGCAAATGTTTTACCATCATCACCACAAGAAAATAGATAACGATTAAGTGGATCTATACCAAGACAAGAAACTTCACCATGATGTCTATCAACCCTAGCAATAAGTTTTTTGGTTTTAGCATTAAAAAAACGAGACTCTTTGTGATCAGCAGTCAATGAACCAAAATATTGACCATCATTACTAAATGCTACAACTGAAGATTTATAATATTTATGTTTAATATTTACTTTAAAACCTCCAAGCATGCCAAAGTTTTCACTATCTAAATAACGAATAGTTGTCTCTTCATCTACTACTATAAGCTTCTCATCATCAAGCAGTTTTAACAAAATAACTGACTTATTTACACCCTTACTTTTTACAACTTTCATAAGTTACAGTTCCCTTAAGTATCCCTCAGACTTGAGAGCCTTTTTTATCTCTTGTTGATGCTCTTCTCCCTTGGTTTCCATATGTACAGTAACATTTGCATCCCCATAATCAAGAGAGATAGAAGTTCTATCATATGCAATATGCACTATATTTGCACTGAGTTCTTCTAATATCTGAGTAAAGCGCATTAGCGAACCCGGCTTATCAACAAGTGTCACAGTCACATTCATCTTTCTATGGGACTTTAAAAGCCCCTTTTCGATGATAACAGAAAGAAGTGTAACATCCATATTCCCACCGCTTAAAACGATGGCAATTTTTTTATCCTTTAAGAAATCTAACTTGTGATGAAGAAGTGCAGCTACACCAACAGCACCTGCACCCTCAACAACAAGCTTCTGTTTCTCTAACAGATAGAGGATACCACTAGCAATCTCTTCATCATCTACAGAAATAATTTTATCAACGTTTTTCAGTGCATACTCAAGAGTGACCTTTGAAGTGTCACGAACGGCAATACCATCAGCTATAGTTCTCACACTCGTGCTGTCTATAGGCTCTCTTTTTTCATAAGACTCTTTAAATGCGGGGGCACCACTAGCACTTACCCCAATTACTTCTATATTAGGATTTTTCTCTTTAATAGCTGCACTCATACCTGCTATAAGTCCACCACCACCGATGGGAACGACAACGGCATCGAGTTCTTCACAACTCTCAAGTATCTCTAAAGCAACTGTACCCTGCCCTGCGATAACCTCTTCATCTTCAAAAGGATGCACAAATGTCATTGCGTTTTGCTTGGCATACTCTAAAGCATGAGAATAAGCTTCATCGTAGTTGCTACCATGTAAGATAACCTCTGCACCATAATGTTTCACACCATTTACCTTTGTAAGTGGTGTTGACTCTGGCATAACTATGACAGCTCTTATACCAAATTTACTTGCTGAGAGAGCCACACCTTGTGCATGATTACCAGCACTAGCAGCTGTAACACCACACTTACGCTCAGCATCACTCAAAGATGCTATTTTATTGTAAGCACCGCGGATTTTAAAAGCACCAGTGACTTGCAGATTTTCTTTTTTAAGATAAACTTCACTACCAGAGAGTTCACTAAGATAAGGTGCAAAGGCAAGTGGCGTTTCAATTGCTACACCTTTAATGCGTTCTTGTGCTTCGTATATTTTTTTTAAATTTAACAAATAAGTTACCTATTTTTTTATATTATAAATTTCTATGTTCAACCATAGAACAATGGTTTTGAACAACCATCATCCCAGCTTGCTTTGCCATTTCGGCTGCTTCATTGTTCACTATATCTTTTTGAGCCCAAAAGACTTTTACATCACCACGAGCTATAGTAGCTTTTGCAATTGCAACAAGAGCATTTGGTTTTCTAAAGATGTTTACCATATCGACACTATCAGGAATCTCTTCAAGAGAACGGTAGACTTTCTCACCAAGAATACTCTCTTCTTTAGGATAAACTGGATAGATTTTATACCCAGCTTCTTGCAAGTACTTTGCCACTCTGTGGCTAGCTTTCTCAGGATCTGGAGAGAGTCCTAAAACAGCAATAGTTTTTACAGTATCAAATATCTTTCTAATCTCTTCTTTATTAGAATTTACAGTAGGAAATTCACAAGCATCCATAATCACACCTTGTACTTATTTAATTTATTATTTGAGATTATAGCGAAAAAAATTAAAGTTCTAAACTTAATCAAACTAATAGTTAATCTGAGTATAATTTTAGCAAATATATTATGTAAGGTTTTCTTTGGACTTTTTATTTAAAAATCAAACACATTTTTTTAATTCTAACTACTTCAGAGTAGCTATCTATTTTCTAACGGCCATACTTTTTGCTCACTTTGCAGGGCTTAGTGCTCCTGATGATGGACTTAGACATATTGCTTTTGCAGCACACCAAAACATCATGCACTCTTGGGGAGAAGTTTTTCCTCACTCACTATTTTTTAAAGAGTATGACCCTTGGTATGTTTGGCATAAAATCATTGCTTTTTATCTTCTCTTTTTTTCTTATGACACTGTGCATGTTGCCATAAATACGACCGTTCTTTTTCTCTTTATGCTTCTTCTTGATAAACTTTTAGTGACATTTTCAGACTTCAAAAAAACTCCTCTATTACTCTTTATAATCATAAGCATCACACTTCTCTCAAGTAGTAAGTACATCAACATCAGACCAGATTTACTTTCTGGACTTTTTTTGATGACAGCACTACTTCTTACTAAGAAGCCATACCTTCTCTTTTTACTCACTGTTTTGTATGCACCTAGCTACTATCTTTTCTTTTTATATACCGGTTCTATGGGTTTACTCTACATCGCTCTGAAAAACTACAAAGCACTTACTGCCCTTTTTCTTGGCTCTTTACTAGGTCTTGCATGGCATCTCTATAACGGTGGAGAGTTTTATCTTCAAACATTGGACTATATTTTACATGACAGAACTCTCAGAGAAGGATTAGAGGTCACAGAGGGCATGACATATTTTGCTATTTTAGGGAAGCTCAACTATCCTCTTTTAGTTATCAGTATCTGGAGTGCAGCAGGTTTTCTTCTGTATAAATACTACTCGTACTTTAAGCAACAGCCTATTGCTTTGCTTCTACTCATCATGTCCCCTTTATGGTTAGGACAGATGCGTTACACTCTCTTGTTACAAGCACTTTTTTTACTCTATCTCTTTAGTGAGTCAAAAATTATTTTACATTTTCTTTTCTCAAGAAAAATACTCTACTATCTCTATAAATTTGTGCATATACTCAAGTCAGTTCAATATAAAATAGTGTTTATAATTCCTGCCCTCTTCTATACTATCTTTATGTATGCACTACTTTTTCAAGATTATGACCGTACAGAGAGTATTCAAGAAAAAAAATATTTTAAAAATAAAACATTTACAAATCAGACTATTTTAATCAATGGATTAGTAGGTGATATATATGATGCACTCTATCTTAATCCAACACTCAAGTTTGTGCCGAGTTGTTCTATAGGTTGGTTTGAAGAAAATAAGAAAATGAAAGATATTTACATTAGAATGATGAAAGAAGAAGGGATTAACGAAAAAGAGCTCAATGCACTCTTAGTTTTCACAGGTGCAAAATATTATTTTCACAGACTTGCAAACAAAAAACAAATTCTCTCCCTTAAAAAACTCAATACATTTGGGATAAAACCTATCCTCATAATTGATAATAAAATTTTATTTCAAAAGGAAACAGATGAGTAGTACAGTAGCTATCCTTATACCTTGTTACAATGAAGAACTCACCATAAAAAAAGTGATCACAGATTTTCAAAGAGAGCTCCCACAGAGTAGTGTATATGTTTACAACAACAACTCAACAGATAAGACAGCAAGTATAGCAAAAGGTGCTGGTGCTATAGTTGTCAATGTTCCAAAAAAAGGGAAGGGTAATGTAGTCCGTGCTATGTTTATGGATATAGAGGCAGATGTTTACATTATGGTGGATGGAGATGACACCTATCCCGTACAAGATGTACATGCACTTATAAAACCTATACTTGATAACAAAGCAGATATGAGCATAGGAGATAGACTCTCAAACGGTAGCTATGAAAATCAAAACTCTCGTAACTTTCATAATTTTGGAAATAACCTTGTCAAAAACCTTATTAATAGACTCTATGAAGAAAATCTCAAAGATATTATGAGTGGCTTTCGTGCATTTAACAAGGACTTTGTAAAACATTTTCCTATTCACTCTAAAGGTTTTGAGATAGAGACTGAAATGAGTATGCATGCACTTGATAAACGTTTTAGAATACAAGAAGTAGATATAAACTACAGAGATAGACCAGAGGGAAGTGTCTCAAAGTTAAACACTTTTAGTGATGGAGCAAAAATTATTAAAACAATATTTTGGCTTTTTAAAGATTATCAACCTCTTACATTTTTCACATATTTTGCAGGTTTTTTCTTTGTACTCTCTCTTTTAGCAGGTGGACCTGTTATAGTTGAGTTTATTCAGACTTCCTACATAAACAAAGTACCCTCAGCTATCTTAGCCGTAGGACTTATGCTTATCTCGATGATGTCACTGTTTATAGGATTTTTACTAGACACTATCGTAAGACAACATAGAGAGAACTTTGAGCTCTCTCGGCTTAACAGAAGATAGAGTGACAAGCACATTTATAAAGTTTCTTATTGCAGGCTCGTTTAATACTCTATTTTACTATACAATGTATGCGCTCTTTATATATCTAAACTTTCACTACTCAAATGCTGTACT
>WFNM01000046.1 GCA_015488615.1 Sulfurimonas sp. | reverse complement strand
TATCGACTACAAGGGCATAAGCAAAGGCATCCTCGCCCACATGCAGAGCCTCACCGACGGCTATCATATTTGCCGTGCCACCCATCCACGAACCAGCTAAAGCCCCAAATGCTCCAGACATTTCAGGAGAGAAACTAAAGCTAAACGCCACTAGCACAAAGCTCACCCCGATGGAGAGAACGGCTAGAACATAAGCGATGAGCAGAGACTTACCAAGCTTCAAGAAGTGCCTGAGGTCAACTTGCAAGAGCATCAAAAAAAGCATAGCAGGGAGGAGATTTGATTTTGTTTGTTTGTAGATGGCGTTTATCTCTGCGTTTGTGTCAAAGAGTCCAAGAGAAGCTACGAGCATACTAGCAGCATAGATAAAGACTACAGAGGGAATGAACTTAAAGATTTTGAGAGAGGTTTTCGACTCGAGAAGAAAGAAAAAAGTCGCTATAAACGCGAGGGTAAAAAGGTAAAGTATTGGATTTGTTATCACTATTAAGCCCTCTGTTTTTTTTATAAGTGTATCATTATAACTATTTTTTCAAAAGAATAGAATCTTTAGGAGTACTTATGCACAAACTCTCTCTAACATTACTAGCGACACTTGCACTCAGCACACTTGCATCAGCAGCCACACTTAGCCCCAAGATACAAAACAACTCACTCATAGTCTATAACACCAACATCGGTTTGGTCCATGAGCAGAGAAGCTTGGAGGTCTCCCCTGCTGACACGAGCATCACTTATGAGGGTGTAGCAAAAAGTATTAACATCGACTCAGTCAATGTCACCCTTCCACAAGATATAGAGATAAACTCTCAGCAGTACAGATACGACAAACTTACTCTGTCTAAACTCCTCGAAGCACACATCAACAAAAAAGTAGAAGTTCGTATGCTTCGTAATCGTAATGAGTTTAAGATTATCACAGCGACTTTGCTCTCTTTTAGTGGACAGAGTGCCATCGTAAAAACTCTTGATTATAAAATAATCACCGTAAAAAGTAGTGATATTCTCTTTAGTGAAATTCCTAAAGAGCTCATCACAAAACCTTCACTTGTTTGGAATGTCAAGGTCGCAAAAAAGCAAAAAACTCAGATGCAACTCGACTACCTTATCTCAAACATCAGCTTTACGAGTAACTATATACTTAACATTGATGCCAATAGCTCAAACCTCACAGGCTGGATCACAGTGAACAATCGTTCAGGTAAAAGGTTTGAGGAGACTAAACTCTCTTTACTTGCTGGAGATATCAACACCAACAGACAAGTGAAACGCCGACATCTCCAAAGAGTAGCTAGTGTGATGCAAGATGCTCCAAGTGTAAAACAGCAAGCCTTTGAGGGTTATCACTTCTACACTATCCCTTTTAAAGTAACTTTAGCGAACAATGAAAAGACGCAGATAAAATTCCTAGAGGAGAGAAACATTAGCACAGAGAGAGTCTACCGTGCGACTCTTTCTAACCCTCTTTACCTTACAGGTGAGCACAAATCTTCAGTGACACAGTCTGTAAAACTGCAAGGCTTAGACAAGCCTCTCCCAAAAGGAGCTGTAAGAACTTATGCAAAACTTGAAGGGCAAACTGTACTTCTTGGTGAGAACACCATCGAGCATACTCCAAAAAGCACAGCTATACAACTCCAACTCGGTAAAAACTTCGATCTCAAAGTCAAAGAGTCCCTCTTTAAACGCGAGGACAATGAGAAGTTTTACAATGTGAATGTTATCTATAGTATACAAAACAGTTCAGATGAGGCAAAAAAAATCACACTACTTATCCCTTTTAATAGAAATGAGAGTTCAAAAATCAAAGCAGATGAGAGCTATATCTTTACAAAAGGCAACCTAGTCGCGTTTACAATAGAAGTAAACGCCAACAGCACCAAAGAGTTCACAGTAAATTATGAGAGTACAAAATAATGGCAAAATATATCATCCTAGATACAGAAACAACAGGCACAGCAGATAATGACAGAGTAATCCAACTCGGATATATAGTTCTAGGAGTAAATCCAGTAGAGGTACACAATGAGTTTAATGCCACTGATGTTCCCATCAGTTTCGGTGCTATGGAAGTACACGGCATCACACCTGAGCTTTTAGAAGGTAAACCAGCTTGTGCAGAAACTTCTGCTTACAAAAGGCTCTTAGAACTCAACACAAACGAGAACTATCTCATCATCCATAATGCTCCTTTTGACATAAAGATGTTAGAAAAAGAGGGTTTCCAAACACAGATGAAAGTGATAGATACTCTTCGCGTAGCAAAGCATATACTTCCAGATGAAGAGGCACACCGCTTGCAGTACTTCCGTTACAAAATGGAACTCTATAAAGAAGAGGAGAAAGAAGCAGCTGCTCTTGGCATAGTAGTAAAAGCACATGATGCTATAGGTGATGTACTTGTTCTCAAACTTCTTCTTTCTAAACTTCGAGTGGCAGTTCAAGAAGCATACCCAAGAGAAAATCCAGTAGAAAAAATGGTCGATCTCACAAACACTCCTATCCTCGTAAAAACCTTTCGCTTTGGGAAACACAAGGGCAAAGAGTTAGCTGAAGTAGCCCGTGAGGATGCAGGATACCTACGATGGATGCTTAGTAGTATGGAAAACCTAGATGATGACATGAGATACTCTATAAATCACTATCTCGCATAAAAAATTATAATAGTTGGGTATATTTGTAACAGTCAGTTTATTTACTAAATGTTCACAAATAAAGCCCCTAATATCCGCTCATTCTCACATTAAATTCACATTATTATCACTTTTTCCTCTCTTTTTTTCACAAATCCGTCACATCTTTAAGCTTCTTCACCATTACTTTTTTTTATAATATGTGAAATCAAACATATGTATTTGCGTTTTTAATAACCAAAATACAAAAAGGAATTATATGTCAAATTTAAAATCATATTTAGGTTCTGTAGTTTTAGCGGGTCTTTTACTTCAAGGTTGTGGAAGCTCTTCTAGCGATACAACACCTTCTGGTGTAGATGCTGCGGCTCAAAATGCCAAAGCACAAAGAGTTGCTAGCTATAATGCAAGTACAAATGCATTTGCAGGTGCTACTCAAGCAGACCAAGCACAAGCTACTTCAGATCTTACAATGAAATTTCTTAGCCTTTATGCAACAGATACTGACATCAAAGCTCTTATGGATAAAATCATTGCAGAAAATAGTTCTATCACTACAGTTGCTGAGGCTGCACAGAATATGGCAGCTGCCATGATGATTTCATCTAATACTTCTACTTCGACGACAGCAAACGCACCTCAAAGAAGTATTCTTACAGATAATCCTCTTGTAAATGCGGTGAAAAGTACTGTTGTAAGTGCACTAGATACAAGTGTTGGTAACAAGATTACTGGTGCTGCTTTTGATGTAGTACTTAACTCTGATGGTGTAACAGTAGTTATGCTTGATGCGGCACGTAAAAGCCAAACTATTTCTCAAGTTATGGTTGATGCTCTTGAAGCTAACTGGGGATTAACTGCTAAAATGTGTCCTATGCTTCGTGACAATGCTGAGTTTGGTGAGAAGTTCACTGCACTTGCATATGAGAGACCAATTATTGCTAAGTTCTTCTTTGAACGTATCGATGCTAGAATGTATGGCTGCTTAACTGATGCTATGCTTCTTTCAAACAAAGATAAAGCTACAAGCTATACTATTGGTTCAGTTGAGCACTCTACAAATGCTTATATGGGTCTTCTTATGAAAGAATATGCTAAAGACTATTTCATCACTCCTGACAAAAATATAACTAATCGTAACCGACGCCTTAACGATAACTTCGTATCTCTTCTTTTAAATACAGGTAAAAATGCAACTTATAAAAAAGATGCAAATGGTACTATCACTTTTGAAAATCATGGTGACGGTAATGAGTTAACGAATGAAAAATTCTTCTACTCACTATTTAAAACACCTGTTACAACAAATGACTTTGTTGCAGCTATGGATCAAGTTAATCCAACAACTCGTACAATGCTTATGGACAATATCTTTTTAGGTGGTAAAGTTGGTGCAGCAAATCCAGACACACTTCAGGGGCAACTAAACATCATCGCTATCGGTTCAGCAATGTATGATGGTATCTATGGTGATAAAGAGAGTGGTCGTACTAATGGCTATGGTTTTGGTTCTTATGCTGGTGCATTTATTGGTTTTGCTAGTTTAATTCCAACTGATCGTTTTATGACATACGGTAGAGCATTTGTTGATGCTGGTTATACTTATGCTGACTTCCATGGTATAGATGTATGGTCTGGTGTTAGTACAGCTGCACAAACTGCATGGGACAACTATACAGCAACTGATGCAAATGCAACAACTGCTTCAAATGCTCCTTCACGTTCAGCTGGAAAAGGTGTTCTAGGTTCAAGCTGGTATATTGACACTTTAGATATTCTGGCTAAGTCATGGTCAAATGTTAGTCTTTCAGACATCTCAGCAGCTGCTTTAGATAGTAACAAGTCTATTTTATCTACATTACAAGATAATGCTAATATTGCTTATGACACATTCTTAGATGGACGTAACGATGCTAATGCTTCAGTTTATCCTACAATTATTTCAAATGGTCTAGTAAATAATGACAAAGTGTACGGTATGCATGGTCTTATCGAACTTGCAATGCAAGAAGATATTTATAAAGTAACTTGTGGTAATGCAAGTACTGACTATATTGATGGATTAGATGTTACATGTGAGAACAATGCTTCTTACACTATGGCTGATGCAAAAGCTGCATTTACTTTACCACCTTTTGCTGACTTAACTATGTCTTTTGCTTACAACACTGCAACTGAGGGTGCTATGGCTTACTATAACAAGAATGTAAATGCAGACTGGTTAGCAAACCTTAGTACAAATACTTATATTCGTGATTATTTCTATCCAAGTGCGGACAATGTTTATATTCCAAACTGGTTACTTGCGGTTGATTGGTTAAGTGTACCTGCTGCCTATTCAAACTCAAATATTGCAACAACAGACTTTAACTTTAATGCTGGATACTTTGATATCTATGTTGCTTCAACTAATAATCACTTATTAACTGATGACAATGCAACAAATCAAACAGCTGATATTGATTTAGCAGCTATTGCTGGTCTTGTTAAAGACATTCAAGTATCAAAAGTAGATATGGGTAGTGACTCTATCATTGCTGTAGATGCTAATGGAACTACACTAGATGGTCTTTATATCTACAAAGTTCGTGCTATCACTCCAGAAGATACACAAGCTGTTATGAATGCATTAACAGGATATGGAAACGATGCGCTTACTGCTATCGGTCTTGACTCTTCAAATGCTGCAAATGTAAATACAGACACAAACACAACAGCTGCTAACTAAGCAGTCAGTTTTTATGACAAGAAAGCTTTTTAGCTCTCTTGTCACTCTTAATCGTGCAATCACATAAATCTTTCTTTTAATGTTCACTAGAACCTTAATACAAAAATTTATTTTATAGGCTAACAAATGTTAAAAAAAACTTTTCTACTCTCTCTTGCAGCTTCAGCACTTCTCGCAACTAATGGTGTAAACCTTATAGGTACATCTACCGTCTCTCGTTCTATGGGTGGAACGGGTGTTGCATTTTTTACTCATGCTGCAGATGCTATGCATAAAAATGTCGCTTTGATAGGTGATGTTAAAAAAGACGAGTTTCAGTTTGACATGACATACTTTAAAGCAACTCTCTCAAACTCTGTAGTAGATGGTAACCCCATTAGTACTGCTGGAAATGGTAGTGCTAGTAGCCAAAATATGCTCGATACAAACTTCATACCTTCTATGGCATATGTTAGCCGTGTAGATGATAAGATGGTTTTTGGTATGGCTATGATTGGAGCAGCGGGGATGGCGGCAAACTATAAAGGCGATTATCCACAACGCCAACTCAAATCTTCCATGATGCTTATGAAAATCATTCCTGCTATCTCTTATAGACAAGGGAATGTAACCTTTGGTGTAGCCCCTGTTCTTGGTCTTGGTTCTATGAGCCTCAACTACGATGAAGCCTATAGGGATGTTAATGGCAATATGTACCCAACTGGCACAAAACCTCAATCAAATAGAAAAGGACTCTTTGGAACAAATATAGGTGGAGATACTTTGGTTCCTGCTCTAGGATTTACCGCTGGTATAGACATCAAAGTAACTGAAAAACTCCGTATCGGTGCAAGCTATAACTCTTCACTCAAGTATACATACAGTGATGTAGCTAACTTCTCACAGTTCGGTCCAAATGGAATGGTTTATATGGCAGATGAGTTTCTTGGTGGCACACTTAAAAATACACCAAATCAAAGTATTCAAGGTGGTAGTTTACAGTCAGACCTCTCAACAAAACTCCAAGCATCTGGTGTTAGTCAATCTGTTGCAGATGCCACATCTAGTGCACTGCTCTCACTCATGCCAGATAGTACAATCGGTGCTGCCATAGATGCGACTAATCCAGCAAATCTAGATGATTTAACGCTAGAACAGCCTTTTGAAATAGCTCTTGGATTCTCTTATGATGTAACTAAAAAAATGACATTTACAGCTGACTATCGATATATTGCATGGGGGCAGAGTGAAGGGTATGGAGACTTTGGTTGGGAAAATCAGCATGTTTTTGCACTAGGTATGCAGTACAAAGCAAAACACTTTATCGTAAGAGCTGGTTATAACTATGCAAATTCTCCTATTAAAGATGCTACTGGAGAGTTTGGTTCACTCCTTACCAATGTGCAAGGACACTATGTCTTTGATCAAGCACTCTCTATGTTGAACCTAGTAGGTTTTCCAGCTATTTCTACTACTCACTTCACAGCTGGTTTAGGCTATGCATTTAGCAAGGATATGGACTTTGATTTTGCTATAGTATTCTCACCAGAGTCTACTGTCTCACGTAGTGGTACACTCCTTCCTCTTGATTTTGTTTATAGTGGCTTGTCTGCATTTGACTACAACTATGAAACAAAAATGCAACAGCTGAGTCTCTCAGGTGGCATAAACTATAGATTTTAGGAGTTATTATGAAATTTACTTTACTGAGTTCACTTGTTCTCTCAACTCTCACTCTCCTAAATGGTTGTGGTTCAAGTGTAGAAGATTTAAGCCTTCATTCGGAACCTATAATGGGAGCACCAAACAAAGGTGTTTTTATAAATAGAGTAGATGGTTTAGAATATACTCGTACATTCGCTCCAGTAGCACAACTCACCACTAAAGATTCAACTTATGACTATAGAACTGGCGAACCTATCATGTTTCATATAGGAAACTTAGAGCTTGGTGAAGCTCTTGGACTTGCTATCCTTACTCCAAAAGAGATTGTATCTTATAAAAACCTAGAGTTGAATACTTCCATCAATTCCAACGAAGTAAATAATCGTGTCAGAGTTTTAATGTCCCTAGACGATGACAACAATACTGCGAATGGTATCCAAATAAATTATGCTACCAGAGTAGCAGCGAAGAAATGGTCAACACCAGATTATAATTTAGCTGAATCAGCTTTCACAAATGAGTTAAAAAGCTCAACAGGCCACTATTTTGATACTAAACTCATTACGACTAAAGCTGAAGCAAAAAAACAATTTGCAGATGAGCTTCGATGTATATACTCTGGTGCATATAGCGGACAGTATATACTACAAAATGGGGCCAAAAGTGGCTTCGTTGGAGTTATGATCCAATCTTCTAATACAGTTGACCCTCATAGTTCTTTAGGAACAATAGTTGCACTTGGTGATGGGCAGGATCTTAATGGCGATGGTATAGCAAAAGAGTACCTTTTTGCACGCGGAACACATAATATGGATACTGGTTCTTATATATTTAATGAAACAGGAGAGTTTAACACAACTAGTGGAAGTATTGTCCCAAGTACTCAGGTTATCAAAGGTGATGGAAGATCACTAGATTATAACAATGTAGTTGGCTCTTTTGAGCAAAAAAATCCTAATACAAATAAAATAGAGGTTGGTTCATATAAAGCATCTCGCGTTGGTAATGCAGATAATTCTTCTTACCGATATACTGGTTTTGGATATGACAACAATGGCAGTGATGAAAATACATCATCAGACCCTATTTTAGGACTATTTACATTTGATATAGAGAAAAATGGTACAGTAGTAGGACTTATACATGATGCAAGAAACAATCTCGAACCAGCTATTAAAGGAGAAGTAGACTTCAATGCATCAGTTGACAATATTACAATGAGTTTAACATATCCAAACAATGGAGGAACATTCCTTATAAAAGGAACACTTGTCTTTGATGGGACGGTAAACCTCGATTGGTTTGATGCGAATGGAACTACTAAATATGGTTACATCGCTGGTGTAGGTTGCCAACTCCAACCTCATAACTAAACTGAAAAAAACACTTTAATTTTACTATGTAAAGAAGTTACACACTTTACATAGTATTTTGATAAAACTATCACAATATCATCTTAAAATAAGCCTTCTTGTATTATTATAAATAACTATAGTATTACACTAAGAACTTTTCTACTTAAGGCTTGTATATGAAAATATTTTTTCTTTTTCTCATTCTACTCTCTTCGCTCTTTGCTAAACCTACTTACAATATCGCTATCCTAACAGATGGTAATACAGAATACAGTCAGGCTCTTGATAGTGCACTAAAAACAGAGATTATTCAACTACTCTCTGCAGACTATAATGTAAAATTTCCAAAAAAACTTTATAAAAATGGAAACTGGAACTATACGAAAATAGCTGCAAATATTAATAAGTCGCTTAAAAATCCTCGTTCAAATATGATCATCACCTTAGGTGTCCTCTCTTCACACTATATCGCACGCAAGCACAGATTTCCAAAACCAGTTATTGCAACTGAAATTATAGATCCTAAAATGCAGAAAATACCTTACAAAAATGGAATGTCTGGAAAATGGAACTTAACTTATGTAAGTGCAAACCAAACGCTTAATGATGATATTAATGTCATCACTTCACTTATGCCTATTAAAAAAATTGCAGTTTTAATAGATGCTGTTTTACTTAAAAATACACCAGAAGTTGGTCGCTACATCAATAGACGCTTTAAGAAAAAACATATAAAAGTTGAGCTTATCCCTATTGGAAAAAATATAAATAAAGATTTAGACAAAATAACAGATGATACTGATATCGTTTATGTCACACCACTTTTTCAGCAAACCGCAGCACAAAGAGCTAAAATATATGAACGATTAATTATTCGTGAACTTCCTAGTTATGCAGCTGCTGGTCAAGATGATGTAGAGTTAGGTGCCCTTTTTGCCGACTCACCTCCTACAGATATAAAACGATTTATTCGCCAAATTGCTCTTGATGCACAGCAGATTGCACTTGGTTCAAATGCTTCTGAACAGTTAGTAAACTTTACACCTAACCCAGCACTATCTATAAATATGAATACAGCTAAAGCAATCAATTTTACACCAAGTTGGGATCTACTTAGTAAAGCAACTATTATTCAAGGAGAAGAGAGTGATTCTCACTTTTTTAATATTAATGATATAATGGATCGTGCTGTGCAACACAATCTCTCAGTACTTGCAAGCACATATCAAGTTGATCTTTCAAAGGCAGACTTAGACAAAGCAGATAGTTTTTACTTACCTCAAGTTCATGTAGGTGCTGAATCTGTGAAAATTGATCAAGATAGAGCAATTGCAAGCTTAGGATCCCGTAATGAAGTTGATGCTAATGCTTATATAAAATTTTCCCAACAGATATGGAATCAAAAACTTTTAGCACAAATCAGTGTCAATGAAAATTTTCTCAAAGCACAACAAAATGCTACTGACTTCGTAAAATTAGATATTGGACTTGCCGCTTCTCTTAATTATCTTCGTATTTTACAACTACGCACAAAACTTGCAATTGAAAAAAACAACTTAGAACTTTCCAAGACAAATATGCGTTCTGCAATCACGAAACAAAGAATTGGTATAGGAAATTCTAGTGATATTTATAGATGGCAAACACAAATAGCTGGAGAGAAGAAAAGTGTTCTCTTTACACATGCAACAATAGAACAATCAAAGCACAGTCTCAATGCACTACTTGATTTACCGCAAGGTCTTCCTCTTAACTTTGAACATATTGATATGTCCAATAAAGTCTTTATGACACACCATGAAATAATGAAAACATATTTTTTAGACCAAACAAAATTTTCGAAATTTGAATCTTTTTTAATTAAAACAGCAAAGATACAAATGCCGTCTCTAAAGCAATACGATGCACTCGAAACAGCCAGAGGTCTTATTGTAGCCTCAAACGATGATGCTTTTTATATGCCAACAATCACAGTAGAAGGTGGAATAAAAAAACACTTTTTAAATCCTGTGAACACTTTTAGAGAGACTCATCCTAACCTAGAAGCTAGCCTTCCTCCCTATGCGGATAATACAGACTGGAAAATAGGAATATTTTTACGTTTTCCTCTCTATGAAGGTGGAGCTAAAACTGCAGTACTTCAAGCATCTCGAGCAGCACTTCTCATAGCAAAAGCACAAAGGAAAGCACTCACAAACAAGGTGGAAAAAGATGTACGAAATGCACTTTACCAAGCAAAAGCATCTTATCTCTCTATAAAATTAGCCCAGAGTGCTTCTGCAAGTTCAAAGAAAAACCTCCAACTTATAAAAAGTGCTTATGCTCAAGGAAGTATAGGAATAGTTGATCTACTTGATGCCCAAAATGTTGCACTTAGAGCAGCACTTGTTGAAAACAATACTCGCTACTCTTTTATGGGTGATTTACTTATTTTACAACATAATATAGGACAGGTAAACTTTAACTTAGATAAAAATACTTGGAAAAAATTTATAACAGCACTAACAACACACAATGAGAATGATGATGATAACGAAGATGAGGAAAAGTAATGAAAAAACTTATACTAATAGTTTTAATACTATTTATAGCTGGTTGCAATAATAAGAAACCTGAAGAGAAGATTCGCCTTGTAAGAACGATGAAGTTAGTCGCATCACAAGCAACTTTTACACATAGTTTTAATGGAATTGCACGTTCAGATGTTGCTGCACGCTTGAGTTTCAATGTAAATGGTACAATTAAACGTGTTTATATTCGTGATGGACAAAGAGTGAAAGAGGGAAATATCATAGCAATACTTAATGACTCATTTTTCAAACTTAAAGTTGCGGAAGTAAGAGCTTCTCTTAAACAAGCACGTGTAAAACTAGAAAATACTAAGAGCAGATACAAGCGTATCAAGCAACTCTATGTCAACAGAAGTAGTTCACAAAGTGATCTTGATAATGCTCGAACAACAAAAGACTCTGCAAATGCAAACTACCGTGCCATGAAAAATCGTCTCGAACAAGCAGAACTAAAACTCAGTTATACAAAACTTCGTGCACCTATGAATGGATCTATTTCCGATCTTACAATCCATAAGGGCGAAAATGTAACACCAGCTGTAAAAATTGCTTCCATTTCTTCAACAAAGAATATTGAGGTACCAATAAGTGTCCCAGGTTCCCTTATTGATTATGCAAAAGAAGGACAGAAGTGTAAGGTTACTTTCGATGCACTCCCTAATAAAAAATTTGATGCAATAGTCACAGAAGTAAGTCATGCTTCTAGTAAAAGAACAACAACTTTCCCTGTTGTTGTACGCCTTATAAAACACTCTAAAAAGATTCACCCAGGAATGTCAGCATCAGTGCGTTTCGATTTCCATAATAAACTCAATAAAAATAGTTTTGTTGTCCCTGTTTATGCACTTATGGAAGATGAAAAGGGTTACTATCTTTATATTATTGTCGATATCGTTGAAGGTGTTGGAACTATTGAGCGACGTGATGTAAAACGAGGAGAACTGACAACGGATGGTATTATTATTAGAAGTGGTGTTAGAAATAATCTTCATGTCTTAACTGCTGGGATGAGTCGTGTTCATGAAGGCCAACATGTACGAGTAAAAAATTGAAGTCTTATACAGAACTAGTCGTTGAAAAAGATCGGGTAACCCTTGTTTTACTGCTCTTTTTTCTTATAGGTGGGGTAGTCGCTTACTTTAGTATGCCTCGTGCTAAAGATCCTAGCTTCGCTATTCATTCCGCCGTGGTCACTACTGTTTTTGCAGGAGCAACACCTAGTCGAATAGAGTCACTTGTTACTATTCCACTAGAGCGTCAACTTAAGCAAATAAACGAAATAAATACCATAGATTCAACCTCAAAAAATGGTATTTCTACTATTTATATTGATGTAAAACAGAAGTATAAGGACTTAGAGCCTATCTGGAATAAAATTCGTAAAAAGATAGAAAACACTGACCTTCCACAAGAAGTAAGCAAGCCAAAACTCAATGAAAATTTCAACAAAGTTTACGGAACACTTATAAATATTGTGGGAGAAGGATTTTCCTACTCTCAACTCGAAAAAATAGCAAATGATGTTAAAAATGAAATCATCACACTCCCTAATGCAGGGAGTGTAAAGATAGTTGGTCTACAAGAACAGCACATTTATGTAGAATTTTCAAACTCAAAACTAGCTGAATTAGGTCTTTCTCCTGATGCTCTAAGTAATATCATTCGTGCTAGAAATATTATTACTCCAGGTGGATCTATCATTATCGGTCCCCAGTGTTTAACACTAGAACCTACTGGAAACCTCAAAAGTATAAAAGAGCTAGGAAAGACTATTATTCCTTTACCTGGTCGTCAAGATGTTGTTTATTTAGAGGATATAACTTCTATTCGAGAAGGGTATAGTGAACCAAAAGACCCAATGACAAGATCAAACTCTGAGCAGAGTCTTATACTTGCTGTCTCCGTAGCAAATGGGGGAAATATTATTGCACTTGGTAAAAATGTAAAAAAGAAAATTGACTATCTTGAAAATCAATATCCTATTGGAGTTGAATTTAGTATTGCATTTGATGAACCAAATCTTGTTGAACACATAGTCCATAACTTTACAAGTTCAATTATCATTGCAATTATCATTATTATGGCTGTTATGCTTGCTACTTTAGGATGGAGAACAGGTCTCATTGTTACTTCGCTTATTCCAAGCACTATCTTAACCTCTCTCTTTATAATGTGGCAGTTAGATATTGGACTCAATCAGGTTTCTCTTGCCGCACTCATTATATCGCTTGGTTTATTGGTCGATAATTCTATTGTTATTAGTGAGTCTATAATTGTCAAGATGGATGAAGGCCAAAGTCCAATAAAAGCTGCTTCGAATGCAGTAAAAGAGTTACATGTTTCGCTTTTAACTTCATCGCTTACAACAGCAGCTGCATTCTTACCTATCTACCTTGCAGAATCTACTGCAAGTGATTATACCTCTTCACTCTTTGAAGTTGTTTTTATTACACTTATGAGTTCATGGTTCTTAGGTCTTACAATCGTTCCAATGCTTACTTATAAATTTTTAAGACCGAGACAGACGGCAAAATTTTCTTATACAAACAAATACTGTAATGCCTTTAAAACTATACTTGTCGATTCACTTAAATACAGAGCAGTTTCACTTTTCGCTGTTATTGCTTTATTTATTTTTGCACTCATCCTCTCCTTAGGTATACCGAAAATATTTTTTCCACCTTCTGATCAACCTTCTATGGTTGTTAGAATCTCACTTCCAGTTGGTACCTCAATAGATCAAACACTCAAAACAGTAAAAGAGATGGAGCATTACTTAGAGTCCAAACGTCCAGAGTTTATAAAAAACTATACAAGCTTTGTAGGAAAAGGTGCTCCACGTTTTTGGATCAACAATACACCTCTTCCAAATGCAGATGAGTATGCAGAAATCCTCGTAAATGCAGTATCCCTTAAAGCATATGAAAAAATACAACCACAGATAGAGCTTTTTGGTTATAATCATTTCGCTAATGCAGAGATAAGTGTTAAAAAACTTGATAATGGTCCTCCTGTAAAAAATCCTGTGCAAATAAGAATAATTGGTAAGGATATTCACATTATCAGAGAGAAAGCTAAAGCACTTAAACATGCACTTGCTGATACAAAAATGGTGTATCATCTTAGTGATAACTGGGGAGTCTGGACACCAAAACTAGTAGTTGATATTAATCCAGCACTAGCCTATCATGCAGGTGTAAGCTATAATGATATTGCTTCCTCGCTCCAGACAGCACTTAATGGTAGAGATATTACTCAGTTTAGGACAGATACAAAAACTATCCCTATCACCATGCGGTCAAACCATGCACTTAAATCTTCATTAGAAACCCTTGAAGGAACACTCGTTTTTATCCCGACTACAAGTCAGTCAGTACCACTTACACAAGTAGCAAATATAGATGTTGTGTGGAAGCCACCTAAAATAGTTCGTTATAATGGAATACATGCAATGACTGTAACAGCACAACTTAAAAAAGGTTTTACTGCATTTGATGTAAAAGAAGCCGTTGAACCGTGGCTAAAAAAACAAAAATGGCCAATGGGCTATCGTTATGAATTTGGCGGAGAAGTTGAAAGTTCTAATGAAGCACAGGGTGCAGTTTCAGCTAAACTTCCTATTGCAGCTATGATTATTATTGTACTCCTTGTCATGCAGTTTAACTCGTTTAAAAAAGTTGGACTTATTCTTATGACTATTCCACTTGGAATTATCGGAGTTATTTTCGGTATTTTTCTCACAAACTCTTACTTTGGGTTTATGACATACCTTGGAATAATCTCACTTATTGGAATCGTTATTAATAATGCAATCATTCTCATAGAAAGAATAGACTATGAGCTTGAGGTAACAGGACTCTCCCCTCAAGATGCCATTATAGAAGCTGCACAAAGACGTATACGCCCTATTCTCTTGACAACTGCAACTACCATTGGTGGTCTTATTCCACTTTGGATCAGTGGTGGACCTATGTGGGAGCCTATGGCTATTGCTATAATATTTGGTCTAAGTTTTGCGACTGTACTCACACTTGGAGTACTTCCTCTCTTATACTCAATAGTCTTTAATGTTCGTTACCCTAGAGATTATAAATTTATCTACCAGAATAGCTGTGTTCTTGAAAGGAAATAGAGCTAAATAAATGAGAAAAGCACAAACATACTAAATGCAGCACCTGCACTTATAAGTGCATAAGGAAGTTGTGTTTTTACATGCTCAATAACCTCACAATTGCTTGCCATCGAAGATATAATAGTCGTATCTGAAATAGGGGAACAGTGGTCCCCAAAGATACCCCCACTAATAACTGCACCTATACATAATGCGATATTTGCATCCATACCAACAGCCATTGGAACAGCTATAGGCACCATAATACTAAAAGTACCCCATGAAGTTCCCGTAGAAAAAGAGATAAGACTTGAGAGAAGAAAAATAATACCTGCCAAAAAGTAGACACTTACATTTGCACTCGCTAAAGAGGAAAGATAGAGACCTGTTTTCAACTCTCCTGTGACATTTCCAATAGCAAAGGCAAAGATAAGTATGAATGAGATAGGAGTGAACTCTCTAGCTCCTTTAAACGCAGTTCCCAACCAAACACTTAATGACATATTACTAGTACCAACGAAGTAAGCTAGTGTAAAAAGAAGAGTAGTAAACATCGTATAAAAGATAGCACTAGAACCACTCCCTTTAAGTATATCTCCATTACCAGTAATGTAGAGAAAAACAAATACTAAAATAATCATTAAAAGTACAGGGAGAAGCATATAATTCATACTTTTAATATTATTAAGTCTAATTTGTATTTTATTCTCTTGATAGAGACTCTTTTTCATAGGACCAAAGCTCAATCCAAAATAAATAAATATGAAAGTCACTAATAGTGCAAAAATTGCATAAAAGTTAAACTTCAGAGCACTTATAAGCATCTCAGTTGCATTTGAGTGGATATAACCTAAAGATATCTGTGTCGAAATAAGTCCTAAAAGAAGAGCCCCATATCCATTAAGTACTATGAGTGAGCCTATTGGAGCAGCAGTTGAATCACAAACCATTGCAAGCTTTGCATGAGGAATTTTATATCTATCACAGAGTGGTTTACCTACAGCACCTGAGATAAGTGCTGTAATAGAGGTCTCTATAAATATTATCACACCAAGCATATAACTTAACATCAAAGCAGAGCGCTCAGACTTCACAAAGGACTTTTCATCCAAAACATAATGAACAAAACCACCGACACCACCGCTCTGTTCTATAAGAGCCATAATTGCACCTGCTAAAATCACAAATGCTAATGTTTTTAAAATCCATTCTTCATGTGCTAAAGAAGAGAAAAGAGTCACTATTGCTAAAGAAGAATCATACAAAGAAAAACTATGTAAAATAAGTTCACCAAGAACTACCCCACTCAAAAGAGAGAGTATAACATTACGAGTGAATAGTGCTAAAAATATAGCTAAGAGGGAGGGAAAAAGAGAAAATACTGAGAGTTCTATAAAAACTTCCTAAAACTCTATTGCCATAAGCGAAAGTCCTAAACGTCCGAACTTCTCTTTATAAAGTTCACACTTTAATTGATTAACTTCACTAAAGCCAAGTTTTTTATAAAGAAGTTGTGACTCTAGTGAGCCTATTTCAATTATAGTTTGTGCTATTCTATAGCCTTTGAGTCGAGCTGTTAGAAGTGACTTCTGCATAAGTGCTTTAAGAACACCGACATCTATAAAGCCTTCTAACTCTTCCATAAAGTCAAACATTAAAGTTCTATTATTAAGCTTAAAATCACATGCAAACAGTACTTCCAAGTGCTCTTCTTGCTCTATGCAGTCTATCTCAGCGAGAGCATTTATAAATGTCTCTTTTGTTGCAATCCGAGGCTCATAACTACAGAGAGTCCCTACATTTATACCATCCATTTTTCCAATTAAAAAATTGCTATAATGGCAATGGCTCTTTGCAGTAGTTTGAGTGAGCTTTTCAAGCTTTTCTAAAATCACTGTATCATCATTAGTTTCAAAAAGAAGATCAAAGAGACCATCTTTCTTTCCTGCTCGAGAACTTTGTAGAATCATTTCTGCTAAAAATACACTATCTTCAACAGTTGCTTGTTTTATTTGAATACTCATAATATTTTTCCAAAAATTAATTTAAATCATATAAGAGTAATAGTACCATACTTTATGATAAAAAGTTTCTTAATTTTAATAAATTTCTCAATTTTGCTCTTATCCTCTGAGCAAATAGTTCTTGTTGTCGCTGATGACTTTAACACATCTCATGCAAAACTAGAGTTTTATGATGGGCATACTCTCCTACTAAAGACAGAAGTAAACATAGGAAAAAATGGCTTAGCATGGGGAATAGGCGAAAAAAAGTTTCGCCACAAGAAGAATGAACCCTTGAAATATGAAGGTGATAATAAAGCACCGGCTGGAATTTTTGCACTTAGAAATGTATTTGGCTACGGATATAGTACTAAGTCAAATCTTCCATATCTACACACTTCAAATGAATTAATCTGTGTAGATGACTCAAAAGACAGATTTTACAACCGTATCATTCAATCGCATGGAGATGAGAAAAGTTTTGAATATATGCACAGAAAAGATCATCAGTACAAGTATGGAGTTACAGTTGCTCATAATGATGCAGGCATAGAGCAGAGAGGTTCTTGTATCTTTTTACATATCCAAAGAGAAGCAGGTGCAGGAACAGCAGGGTGTACTTCTATGAGAGAAGAAGACCTTAAAAAGCTGATTAGTTTTTTAAATAAAAACAAGCATCCCCTTTTGATACAAATACCGAAGAGTCGAGCTAATGAGATAAAAAAACTCTATCCAAAGCTTCAAGACTCTGCTTTACTTAGGGCTAATTTATTTCTACATTAATTGCAAACCATAAGTACTAAAATAGCTAAGTCTTATTGCAGCGGCAGCTACCATAATAAAAGCTCCTATTAAAAATAGTGGCTCGAAATTTCCATAAGAGAGAAGTAAGATTGCAGGAGTTACCCCATAACTTACTATATCTATGAGTACATCAAGTTGTCCACCAAATTTAGCATCTGTAGATGTTCTACCCTTTAACTTTCTAGCGACAAGTCCATCAGCCCAGTCAAAGCCAACCGCCCAAACCATTCCAATCATAGCTGCCTCGTAAAGACCTGTTATACTAAAATATATAGCAAGAAGAGTACAGGCTAGACCTGAGAGCGACAAGAGATTAGGGATGTCTTTTACATAAGAGAGGATAGTCGGCTGTTTCATTTCTATATCTTATTTTAGTATAATTTACAATTTAAACAAATATTAAATTAATTTTAGTAGAGATTTTCTTTAAGTTTGTATGGGTATTATGGACTATAGAAGTTACAATGAAAATAGTATATACAGTTGGTACATTTGATATGGTTCATCTTGGTCATTTAGACCTCTTAGAGCACTGTGCAACCTTGGGTGATAAGTTTATAGTAGGGGTAGCCTCAGATGAAGTAGTAGATTCTTACAAAAGAAATGTACCTATAATTCCACTAGAACAGAGAATGCAAATGTTAAAAGCATTAAAATGTGTAGATGATGTTGATGTATTTGTTATTGGTGAGTAGGATAGAAAATTATGAGAGCTTTGCCTAGTCCCTATATTATATATGGGAACCAACACTAGGATAGACATTCCCCTTTGCAAAAGGGGAACGAGAGAATAAACTCAAAAGTTCTAAACTTCTTCTTCTCTTTCCATTCTATCCTTAGCCTCTATCCCCATAAGAGAGAGACCAGTTTTGATGCTAAGAGCTACGACTAAAAGAAGTTTAAGTAGTTTAGCTTCATCTTCTGTACCTATCATACGAACATCATAGTAGAACTTATGAAGAGATGCTGCTAGTGACTTTAGGTAGTCAGGTAGCTTCTGCACTTGGCGAGAGCTAAATGCATCTTCAACAATCTCAGGAAGTAATAGTGCATCAAACAGTAATGTATCTGCATTTTCTCCTAAGTTTTTAAGAGATGCTGCGTTTATATCTTCCATAGATACAGTAGCTTTACTTAGTAGCGTTTGAATCCTAGCATGAGCATACTGAATGTAAAAGATAGGATTTGAACTGTCTTGCTTTTTAAACTCAGCAAGGTCAAACTCTAATGCAGTGTCAGACTTCTTAGAAGCGAAGATGAAACGCAGGGCATCACTTCCTATCTCTTCAACAATATCACTCATAAGTATAACATTACCAGCACGTTTACTCATCTTGTATGGCTCACCATCTTTGAGAAGACTTACCATTTGAGCTAGTAATACTTCAAGCTTGTTTGAGTCATATCCAAGGAAGTCTATCGCTGCCTTTACACGAGTGATGTAACCATGGTGATCAGCACCCCAGATATTTATATAATGATCATATCCGCGTTCAAACTTTTGGTTATGATACACTATATCACCCGCTAGATAAGTAGGACGTCCATCATCACGAACGACTACTCTATCATGATCATCGCCTTTAGACTCTGACTTAATAAAGAGTTTCCCCTCTGCTTTATAGACATTATCCCCCATCTTTGCCATTACACGATCCCAGTCACTGTAAAGACCAGACTCATTTACAAAAGTATCAAAGTGGATGTTTGTCTCAGCTAAAGAGTCAACGACTATCTCCATGACCTTATCTTTTGCCCACATTGCAAGCTCTTTTTGGCGAGACTCATCAGATAAAATCTCTATACCGAAATGCTTCTGTGCACCTGCAGCTAAAGACTCTAAGTACTCTCCACGATAGTAAGACTCAGGGAATGCAACATCCTCTTCTTTAAGGATATTTTCACGAGCATAGAGTTGGATAGAAAGCCCTAAAAGGTCTATCTGATTTCCAGCATCATTTACATAGTATTCAGCTGTGATATCATAGCCTAAGTGCTTTGCTAAACGGTAAAGAGTATCTCCATAAACAGCACCACGTGCATGACCAATATGAAGAGGTCCTGTAGGATTTGCTGAAACAAATTCTAAGAGAATCTTCTCTTTTTTATCCGCTTTTGCAAATTCTGAAGGGTTATCCAATGCCCATGAAGCATACTCTGCTAAAAAATTTTCACTCAAACGGAAGTTCAAGTAACCTTTTACAGACTCTACACTTGAGAACTCTTCTACTTCACCAAAAGATGATGCAAGTTCTTCGGCAATAATCATCGGAGATTTTCTAAGTTCTTTAGCTAGGGAAAATGCGATAGGAGTCGCAAAGTGACCAAAAGAGCGGTCACGTGGTTTTTCTAAAACAACCTCACGACCCAGTTTTTCGCGCAAAAGCGCCGATACATGTTGTTTCAAACTACTATGCTTTTGTTGTTGTTTTTGGAGCTTCAGTAGATGCTACTTCTTCGCTACCTTCAACTTTTTTAGTAGTATCTTGTGCTATTTCCTCATCAACTTCTTTCATTTCTGCTTTAAAGTTTTTGATACCTTTTCCAAGACCTTTTGCTAAGTCAGGTATTTTTTTCGCTCCAAAAAGTAAAACGATAATTCCAAATATTATTAATAGTTCTGTTCCACTAGGCATGCCCATAGTTATTTCCTTGTTTAAAATTAATTTCGTGAGTATATCTCAAAATTGCTGTAACTTCTCTTATTCTATATCTTCCCACTGCTGAACAAATTCGTTTATCCTATCATTTGGTATTTTGAGTCTTGCTGTTATAGCGATTTGACGTAGTACATTTGCTGCTGTGTCAAGATCATCATTTACAACGACAAAGTCATACTCCGAAGTTCTTTGAATCTCACGAGTTGCCATTTTTATGCGACCATCTATCACTTCTTTACTATCAGTTGAGCGGTTTTCTAGTCTGTGTTTGAGTTCTGATAGTGTTGGAGGTGTTATAAAAACAGAAGTTGTAATGTCACCTAAGCGATTTTTTACTGCCATATTTCCCTGCACATCTATGTCGAAAATCACTAGTTTTCCGAGAGAAAGTGCATCGCGAACAGGGCGAAGAGATGTTCCATAATAATTTCCATGTACTAGTGCATACTCCAAAAAATTATCATTTTCTATATCTTTAATAAAAGATTCTTTACTTACAAAATGATAATGAACACCTTCAACTTCACCCTCGCGAGGAGCGCGAGTAGTAGTGGATATGGAAAAATAATAATCTCCAATATCCTTATCTATTTTTTTGATAAGAGAACTTTTTCCGGCTCCACTTGGTCCAGAAAGAACTAAAACTACACCATTTTTCTCTATCATGCATTATCTCCTAGAGTAATGTTAATACTTATTTTCATTCCCTTCATAGAAGCTGCTACATTTTTATCACTAAGAGCTGCTAGAAGATTTTTAAGAGCTTCTACACCATTACTATTTTCTTCTGGCTCATTTGTCTGAGCTATTTCTTCTACTTCTTCAAGTATTGGAGCAGAAACTTCATCTTCTACCTCTTCACCTACAGCGATTTTAAGATCTCTAGTTGTCAAACCATCAAGAGAGTCAATATCACTAGCTACAATATCTAAAAGTGTCTCTTCATCCACCTCACTATCTAACTCTTCTTGACTTAACTCTTCTACAGCACTCTCTATCTGAGACTCTAAATCAAGTTCTTGAGAGTTAAGTTCTAAAACTTCATCACTGCTTTCTTCAAGAATTTCTTCCTCTTCAAGACTAAGTTCATCTAATTCTTCTGGCACGACTACTTCTTCTTCTAATTCAATATCATTTTCATCAGGTTCAAGATCCAAAGTAAGATCTTCAGATTTATTAGGAAGGTCCTCTTCATCTAATATAATAGCATCTTCTATAGAATCATCGATTTCTACTTCTGTCTCTTCTAAAAGATCTTTTACTTTTTGTGCTTCTTCTGTATCTAAAACAGGCTCTCCAAGTTCGGATTGCTCTTCAAAATCTTCCAGCTCTTCGAGCTCTTCTAAATCTTCTAACGAAGTAAGTTCCTCATCATCAGAAAGAGTATCAAGATCTTCTAAATCACCTAATTCATCTATCCCTTCAAGATTACCAAGCTCTTCAAAATCGAACTCATCTTCACTCTCTTCACTAAGATTAAGATCTTCTCCGAGGTCAATTTCCTCTTCTAAATCAATCTCAGCAACCTTACGACCAAGCATAGAAAATATCTCTACTAAGTCAGTTGGAAGAAAAGGTTTTTTAAGTGTTTGGGTAAAATCTACTTGCTCTTCCGTATCTCGTGAACAGATAAAAAGTGATTTTGTATATTTAATTTTTGCATTAAGTTCAGAGTAAAGTTCATCACTATAAAGTGTATCATCTATCACTAAAAGGTCATAACTATTTTGACTTATTTCATCAAGCGAGTTGACAACTTCTAGTTCATCTGAAGTTTTTTGAGCACTAAGTGTTACAAGTTTATTTACAACGGGATTATCATTTACCAGTAGTATTTTCATACCTTATCCTTAAAGAAGAGAGTTAGTGATTATTTTTATAAAACAACAATCATATTATTGTATCCAAAAAAACTAAAAAAGCATCGTTAATGCATTAAAAGCTTCTATCATTTGCTCTTTTAGTATCAACATACTCGATGCAAATGTAGCAATAAGTACCACAAACGCCACCATAATTTTAATAGGAAATCCTATTACTAGCAAGTTAAACTGAGGCATTGTTTTCATCAGCATACCAAAGATAACATCTGCCAGCCACGAGAGTGCAATAATAGGAAATGCAATCATAAATCCTACAATAAACATATTTGAAGCGGCATGAATCACATAATGAAAGATATTTTCACTCATCATAAAACCACCTAAAGGTACACTTTTCAGTGATTTATCTATAAAAAGTAGCACCCAGTGATGTAGATTTAGAGAAAGAAGTACCATGAGCCCCATAAGAGAAAGAAACTGTGAAATAATTGGCATTGAAACACCAGTTTGGGGATCTATCGCACTTGCCATTGAAAAACCCATCATAAAAGATATTAAACCACCTGCAAATGTTATAACATTATAAGCTAAAAGCAGCACTATCCCTACTACCAACCCAAGCATAAACTCACTTAAAATGGCCAAGATTATTGCCGCTGCATTTATAGGCATATCAAGTGGAGGCATAGAGGGATAAAAGACAACTGTGAAGAAAAAAGCCATTGCAGCTTTAATAGTCATTGGAATATTTTTATGAGAAAAGATAGGTACTGCTAAAAAAAGTGCAGCCATACGGAAGAAAAGAAGGACAAAACCAACTATAAAATCTTCATTAAATATCTGTGCCCATTCCATTTAAGTTTTCTACTTAATCTGCTGTAATTTTTTATCTTCGAGCTGATAAACCTTTTGACATTTGTGTGCTAAGTTTTCATCATGTGTAACGAGAATCATTCCCGCATTTTTATCTTTACAATACTCAAAAAAGAGTTGCATCACATTATCTGCTGTTTTGGTGTCAAGATTACCTGTTGGCTCATCAGCGAAGATAATACGAGGCTGTTTTGTCAATACGCGAGCAATTGATACACGTTGTTGCTGCCCACCTGAAAGCTTCGTTACCTTATTTTCAATGACTTTTTTTATGTTAAGCCGCTCTAATAGTATTTCATCTATCTTATTTTGAGAAAGTATCTCTGATACTTCAAGATTCTCATATGCGGTAAAACCATTAAAAAGATAATGAGATTGAAAAATAAGGCCTAAGTCATAGCGTTTTATCTCAGTAAGCTTTTTTTTGCTCATACTTGAGATCTCTTCACCAAAGAGAGAAACACTACCCTCATCTTGAGTTAGTAGTGTAGAAAGTATATGTAAGAGTGTGGATTTTCCACTTCCACTCATCCCAATAATAGCAATGGTTTCACCAGAGTTAAGCTCTAAGTTAACATCAGAAAAAAGTTTATATTCAAAAGTATGTGATAAGTTATTTACAGATAGTAAGTTCATAAAAGAATTATATCAGAGAGTGGATTAAAAAGGATTGAATAATGGTGCGCAGAGGGGGATTTGAACCCCCACACCCGAAGGCACAACGACCTCAACGTTGCGTGTCTACCGTTCCACCACCTGCGCATATAAAAAGCGGTATAAAGTTTGTCCAACTCCTAAGAGTTGAACTGAGGTTTACTTAATTGTATCGTTAAACGATTAACCTAAGTAAGGGTTAGCGTAAAGTGCGATTAACGCAATTACTAGTGCATAGATAACTTGTGCTTCGATCATTGCAAGAGCGATGAACATTGTAGTCATAAGTTTAGCACCAAGACCTGGGTTACGTGCAGTACCAGCGATAGTTGCAGCAGCAGTATGACCCATACCGATAGCTCCACCTAATGCAGCAAGACCTAGACCAAGACCAGCAGCGATCATAGAGTAAGCTTTAAGTGTTTGGTTTGCAACTTCACCATCATTAGCGAATGCAGCAGCTGAAAATGCTACTAAAAGAAAAAGAATTTTTTTCATAAAATTGTCCTTAATATTATTACAATAGTGTTCGGATAGCGTAACCTCATCTTGCGATAAAGCAACCCACACATAAATGCTAGGATTTCCCTACTAAAAATTGATATGCGAATTATAATCAAACAGTTCTAAAGAAGAGTTTAAACTATTCGTAAACTCTACCTAAAGATATCTTGTTTCCTTTGAACTCAAGGATTTCTACTTTTACTTTATCACCTTCAGAGAAGATATCAGAGATATTTTGCACACGGTCTTTAGAGATCTTAGAGATATGAAGAAGTCCATCCGTACCATCAGGAAGCTCTACAAACGCACCAAAGTCTACTATGCGTTTGATAGTTCCCTCATACTGCTGACCAACTTCATACTTTACTTTCTCTTTTTTAGGAGCATTTACTATACTCTCTATATGCCCACGAGCACCAGCAACACCAGTTTTGTTTTTACCAGTAATCTTTACTTTTCCATCTTTTTTGTCAATGTCAATAGCAACTTCAAACTTCTCAATCATCTCGCGAATAGTTTTACCTGCTTGACCGATAACCTCACCTATGAAAGATGGATGGATGTGAAAAAAGTCAACACTTGGTAAAACACCATCGTTAAATTCTATCTTTGATTCAGCTTCAAGCATGATGTCGATGATATGTGCACGACCCTCTTTTGCCTGATAAAGTGCCTCTTTTAGTACAGATAAAGAGATTCCACCGAGTTTGATATCCATCTGCATAGCAGTGATACCTTCTTTTGAACCCGTTACTTTAAAGTCCATATCTCCATCATGATCTTCAAGACCCATAATGTCAGAGAGGATAGCATACTTATCGCCCTCACTTACCATACCCATAGCGATTCCAGCAATAGTGTCACTAGTTTCGATGTCTGCTGCACGAAGAGCCATATAACCACCACATACAGTTGCCATAGATGAAGAACCATTTGACTCTAAAATCTCTGAAACTAAACGCACTGTTTGCCCCTCTAAATTAACTGCTGGTGCTAAGGCTCGTTTTGCAAGGTTACCATGACCGAGTTCACGACGCTTTGTTCCCATAACTGGACTTGCTTCGCCAACTGAAAAACCAGGGAAGTTATAGTGCACCATAAAGTTTTCATTTTGTGTTTGGCTATCTGTTAAAGATTCAAACATCTGAGCGTCTTTTGGTCCACCCATAGTAAGTACTACAAGAGCCTGCGTTTGTCCACGAGTAAAGAGACATGATGAGTGCGCGTTTGGAAGTACATTTGTATCTATCGTAATAGGTCTTACTTCAGTTAAGGCACGACCATCAGCACGTGTATTTTCATTTAAGATTTGTGCACGAACCTCTTCTTTTTTCACTGAATTTACTGCATCTTTAAGTTGTACTTCTAGTTCTACAGTTGCCCACTCTTCTTTTGTAGTAAGAATAGACTTACGAAGTGTTCTAAGTGCAGTTGAACGCTCAGACTTTGCCATCTGCTTCATCGCGTCTTTTATCTCTTTCATACAGTTATCTCTTACATAAGAGACCATCTCTTCATTTAAAGAATGAGCTTTGAGATCAAGTGCAACTTGCTCTTTTCTTAGTGAAGTAAATGCAGCTTCATACTTTGTATTTGCAGCAAAAAGCTCAGTTTCTGTTTTTTCAAATACTGCTATAAGTTCATCTTCACTCATTGCATTTGATACATGAGTTGCTATCACTGCTCCTGTCATTGTAGGGTCAAGCATTGGGTCAACTATCATCTCATTCATCTCTACATGCTCACCACCAAAGGCACGCATTTCTATCATAAGAAGATCATCTTTTGTTCCCGATAGATAAAGATCTAGTGTAGAGTTTTGAAGCTGTGAAAGAGTTGGGTTAAGTACTAACTCTCCATCAACCTTTGCCGCACGAACAGCAGATACAGAAGTATTTATATCTATATCTGAAGTAAAAAGTGCAGCTGAAGCTGCATTTAATGCAAGCACTTGAAGATCGGACTCATCATCAGCAGAAAAGACCATGATAGTTACCTGTGTTGGATGTCCAAAACCAGCTGGAAAAAGTGGACGAAGTGAACGATCTACTATACGAGAAGTAAGTGTCTCAAAATCACTCGGCTTAGTTTCGCGCTTAAAGAATCCACCAGGAATCTTTCCTGCTGCATATGTTTTCTCGATATACTGAACTGTAAGAGGAAGAAAATCGTCTTTTACTATCTCTGTTTCATCGATTACTACCGTTGCGAGTATAACTGTCTTTCCAGACTTAATCCAACAAGCACCATTTGCCTGCTTTGCAACATCTCCAAAAGAGTATGACTCTTCTCTATTTTCTAATTCTAAACTTACATCGTATTTCATCTGTTTTCCTCTAATAATTTTTCTATCTCTTCATCTTCAACTTTTTCTAGATTTGTATAGTAAAGACTTGTTTCCACAAAGTCATCTATATCATAAAGAAAAAATATCTCATCTACAAACGGTTCTAATAATTCTAAAACATCCGTAGGTAAAACAGGTACTGCTATATAGATAGCCTTTGGCTTCTGAGCAAGTACAGTTTTTAGTGCTGTTAAAAAACGACTTCCTGTCTCACTTCCATCATCAACAAGCATCACTATCTTGTCACTCATAGAGGAAAAAGGTCGTCCTTTTCTGTACTGATAAATATAGCTAAGTATATCCTCTTCATGCTTTCTATGCGCTTCACCATAAATATAATCATACTGAATATCAAAAGCGGCTACTAATTTTTCATTTATTACTATCTCTTCAGTCTCACTTACACGTGCTACTTCACACTCTGGATTGTTAGGTGCCATGATAGGTGCCATAAAAAGTGCTTCTAAAGGGTTATGAAATTTTTTTGTAATCAATGAACCTAAGGAGAGGCCCCCTTTAGAGGTAGCAACTATCTGCCACTGCTCATCTTTAACCTTATTGACTGGAATAATATCTAAGAGTTGTCTTGCAGCATCTTCTCTATTCTCAAGTATATTTTTATACTGTTTCATGCTCCTATCCTTTTACTTATTTTAATTTGGTAACTGATATGCGAGTAGTGAGTCTCCGCTATTTTGCATTACTGGTTTTAAAACAATAGATAAAAATACGAATCTATCGTCAATAAAAGAATTTCCACTATTTATAGTAACGGGACGTCTATTTTCTTGATACTTCAGTCCAAAATCAAGGCATTTACTTTTATATAAAAAGCCTATACCTCGAGATTTTAACTCCCTTTTTACTGTATCGTAATTATAAAGAGCATTAAAAGAATAATGCTCTTTATATTTATAAGAAAAAGAGGATGTAATATAACTTGTTTTGCGCTCTTTTATCGTAAGGTTTTTTTTAAAATTATTTTGATAGAGATGTGATATGGTCGTAGAAAATCCATGTGTATTTAATTTTATCCGATTAAGTGCTTTGGAAAGTAGTTTTTCATGATAATTATAAAACATATTGTTGTAAAAACTTAAATAACTTGTTACTTTGTAGTCTAGTTCATTTTCTAACTCACTATAAGACTGATTATTATCAGTAAATGCTACAGACTGAGAGAGACGCTGATACAGTATTTGCGAACTTTTTTGGCCATATACATACTGAATAAATTCAAACTGCGTTTCTTCGTGTACTGAAGTGATATTATAAAATTCACACTCTGCACTATTTGATGAGAATTGGCAACCTTCATTCTTTACATAGAAACCATCACGTTTTTCCTGCCCAGGTTTATTGTACCTTAGAGCAAAAGAGATTACATGCGATCCTTTTTTATAAGCTTTTGTAAGTTGTGTTGAAAGAGAAACAGTATTAGTGTATCTAGCATAATACCCATTTTTTAGATCAGTTGCTTGTATCGCAGTTTTCGAATCCGAACCTCCAAACTGGGAATACTGTGCATATAAATATGTGGTATAAGAGAGATTGAGATACTCGTCAAGTAGTGATGTTTGCAGTGTAATAGGTAATTTTATATCTGTTTGTACAGCAGTTTTACCTTTTTTACGAATGTTGTTATTGACTTGCATATCCAAGTTATAGAGTAAATGATCAGCTAAGAAGGTCTTTAAGTAATAATGATATTGTAGTGTAGGTAATTTCTGCAGTAATTCACTTTGCTGCTGTGGTGTATATGTAAGATTTTGATAGTTTTTAAAGTAAGCACCAGTATAGTGATTTTCACTGTTGTAAAACATATTTAGACGCGAGAGTATCTGTGTTGCTGTTAGAGTACTAAGTGTATCACTTTTTGCAAGGTTAATATATTCAACATCATTCATATAGCTTATATCAGCATAAATAACAGACTGGCCTTCAAAATTTGTACCGAACCAGTTATTTATAAAATCACCGTTGTTATACTTAAAGTTCAATCCATAATGTGTTTGATTTTTTAAGTTGTACTTTTTGAAATAAGCATCATTCTCTTTAAAATACCCAGTAGTAAACTCACCATGGGAAACAGCAGAATCTACAAAACGAAAAGTTTGATAAACTCCCTTTCCACGAGCAGTACGTACTTGAGGAGTAATCTCCATATCCCACCAGTTCTGCTCAGCAATATAGATAGGTTGCGCAAAGTAAACACCCTCACTTGAAGATAGTCCAAAAGTGGGTATCAATAATCCTGTTTTTCTTGTTGTATCTGTCGAATAACCAAAATAAGGAGTATAAAAAATGGGAATATCCCCTAAATAAAATCTTGCATTATAAATATTTGTCCATTTTTTAACAGTATCATGATTTAATGAAGAAAATTCCATCTTCCATTTAGGATGAAAAGGATCACAACCGCTGAGTGTTCCTGAATTTATAGTAATAAGAGCATCTTTAGTCTCACCCTTATTAGCACTCATCCATAAATCTGTTTTTTCATCTGTCATATAAAATGGCTCAAAAGAGCGCTCTTTTTTTGCAATATTTAACTTCGCATACTCTCCTAGTATTTTATACTCAAGACCATTATATACACGAATATTACCATACAGTTCTAAGTCCCCACTTTCCCTGTTATATACAGCATGATTAGCTGTAAGAAAGTACTCTTTATAGACAACTGTCACCCCACCGGTGGCAGTCACTATTTGATCTTGTGTTTGTAAATTTTCTGAGTAAATCTCCACCTTATCTGCCCCGTAAAGGGAGCATATAAATATGAAAAGAAAAAGTAGTAGTTTAAGCATTTACAACCAAAGTTTTGGCTGTAAGGTCATGCCATGTCTGACGATTTGGATTAAGCATTCCCCATAAAAATCCGAGATAAAAAAGCATCTCACTAATAATCCTAAATATAGCCCGATTTAGTGAAACAAGAACATTTGGATTAGCAAGTGTCTTTATCTCTATAACACGAATTTTCATTGCTAATTTTCCAATAGTAGCACCATACTGCATCACAAAGAATGCTTGATAAATAATTTTCATCATTATATATTCTAAAACAAAACTATTTGTAAGAGCTATAACAGCTTCTGTATTTTCAGCTTGAGAAAAAGAGTTCCAAAGTGCAAATATAAGTATAAAAGAGAGTAAAAATTCATCGATAACAAAAGCTGCTGCACGCTTTTTAATATCTGCCAAAACTAGACCTTCTCTATTGAGTATCTCTTCTATCTTTTCATTCAAAACACGACTTCCTAAAGTGCTTGATAAGCGATATCAGTGCGGATCTTTTTACCTGCAAAATGAACTTGACCACAGCGAAGATATGCACGATTACGAGCTTCTTTAATACTATCGCCTAAACCAACACATACTAATACACGACCACCATCAGCATAAAGTTTATTATCTTCTCTACTCACACCTGCATAAGATATATGAGTGTTTTTTGCTATCTCTTCATGATGTACTTCATCTACTATAATCTCAGCAGGAGTTGAGCTTGAGTATGGATAGTTTGCACTTGCCATCACTACACCTACTGCATACTGATTGGAGAACTCTACATTAATATCTGAGAGTCTCTTTGTCGCAGCTTTGTAAAACATATCAGAAACAGATGATGTCATCAGTGGCATTAAAATCTCACATTCAGGATCTCCAAAACGCACATTAAACTCCAATGTTATCGGCTCACCATTTACGACCATAATACCGATAAAAAGAACACCTTCAAAAGGAGCACCCTCCTCTTTCATACCATTTAAAGTAGGTCGGATAACACGATCACGTACTTTTTGATACAGTTCTTCATCTACAAGTGGTGTTGGAGCATATGCACCCATACCACCAGTGTTTGGACCTTGATCTCCATCTAGTAGACGTTTGTGATCTTGTGCAGCTTGGAGTAAAATGTAGTCATCACCATCGCAGATAGCGAACATAGAGAGTTCAAAACCATCAAGGAACTCCTCAACGATGACTTTTTTTCCAGCATCGCCAAAGCTCTTACCACTGAGCATCTCACCTATAGCTTTTTTCGCTTCATCATGGCTCATAGCAATAATAACACCCTTACCACCACAAAGTCCATCTGCTTTTACTACTATAGGAGCAGTTAAACTTTCTGTAAATTTATAAAGCTCCTCAATAGAATCAGACTCTATGTAAGCAGCAGTTGGGATATTGTACTTTGCTAAAAAGTTTTTCATATAAACTTTTGAACCCTCAAGTTGTGCAGCTTCTTTACTAGGACCAAAAATAGTAAGTCCCTCTGCTTTGAAGATATCGACAACACCATCTACCAATGGAGCTTCCGGTCCTACTATAGTAAGTTCTATCTCATTCTCTTTTGCGAATGCAGCAAGTTCATTATAATCTTTGATATTAAGATTTGTACCTAAGTCACTTGTAGCCCCATTTCCAGGTTGGAAAAAGAGTTCATGCACTTCTTTCTCATTTTTCATAGCTCTTGCTATTGAATACTCACGACCACCACTACCTAAAATCAAAATCTTCATATAATTGCTCCATAAAATAAAAAAAGTATTTATTTAAAAGACAAATGTCTCATTAATAAATACTTTTATAAATAGATAGCCCAAATGGCCGCCTCGTAATTGGTTCGGTTCTAAAAGCCGAATTTGGGAGAAGAGAGAACTTTCTATGGCGACAATATCTCGGCAGAGTGAACATACCTCAGACGATACCACTGCACTCAAAAGCTCTACATGTCCTCTAATTGAATATGTAGAACCCTCATTGGTACGATTAATCGAACCACTCAGACTATCTATGTATAATTATACAAAAATCTAACTTGATTTACTTTGAGAGTTACTCTTTAGTGCTTGAAACATTTTCAAGAAGTTTTGTTATTTTAGAGACTTCTCTCTCAAGCGATTCACTTTTTACACTTTCGACTAAAGTTTCATTAAGATAAAGTGCAAGACTCTCACTTAAAGCCTTCAAAAGTAAGATCTCTTGAAGCATCTCTTTTTCTCTATTGTGTACTGAATACTCTTGAATCTTCTTTATAGAAACCTTTGAGTCTTCTATAAGTTTTTTCACCTCTAAGGATAGGGGTTTTTCAGAAGTTACAGCCTCCTGTAAATTTTCTCTAGTTTCTCCTAAAAGATCAAGTGCATCTATACTCTCTTCAAAATCAATATCATCATCTAGATCTAGATCATCAAATTCATCTTCAAGTATACCTTCTTTTTCTGCTTCCAGAGAAGAATCTTCACTCTCTTGTTTAAGAAGTTTTTTCTCTTTTTTTTGATTTATTTTCATTCCAAAAAAGAGTACTGTTCCAATAAGAAGAGCAAAAATAAAATAAAATAGTACTTTATATTGACTTTCAATATACTCTTTTTTTATTACAACTTTCGTCACAGTCTTAATCTTTTTCGGCTCTTTTATCATCACTGCGGGAGGATTTACTTTTTCTACTTTTTTGGAAGTCTCTAGTCTGCTTTTCTTTTCATAAGAAGCGAGTTTAAAAGGGAGATTTTCATCACTTTTTTTATACTTACTCACATAAGCATCTGGATAAAGAATTCGTATCTTATCTAAAGTACCTTGCAGAAGTAGTTTATTTCTAAAAGGCTCGACTAAAAGAACATAATATTTGCCTATTCTTCTAACCCTATAAACTATATTTTCTCTACAAGGATGAAAATCTAAAGAGAGTTCTTCTATGGTAGGAATAGCTTTCTGAGCCCTCGATTGAGTGTAAAAACTTGCAACTCTAATACTTCGCACATACTCATCAGCCATAGAGGAGGAAACATATAGTAGTATAAATATTACAATGATTTTTTTCATTCTATCTCCTCAAAACAGCTCTGTATAGTTTTTTCTTTTGCTATCTTATACTTTATTTGCTTTGGGAGTGCTTTTGCCGTTGTTTTGCCTATGACAATAACTTCTTTATCCTTCTCAATTGTATGTGTTTTTAAAAAACATTTCACACTTGAGGGAGAGGTAAAAATAAAAACTGCATTTTTATGCACATATACATTTTGAATAGCATCTGAACACTCACTCCTATAAACAACTCTCTCTTCTATCTTGTAGTGTTCTTCTTGTAACTCTGAAGCAAAACTAGAGGCTATTGTCTCTGCACGAAGATAGAGCCATTTTATCTCTTTTGGATACTTTTTAATAATATCTTTCAAGTTATCTCCATAGCCAGAACCAAGTTCTAAAACTTGACCATTAAGCTGCTCATAAGATTTTGCTGTCTGAGTAGAAATACAGAGAGCTTTTTTTTCTATATATTCCTCTTTTTTATACTGCTTTAGTGCTTTTACAGCCTGTTTTGAAGTAAGTATGAGATAATCATAATTCAAAAAGTTAATGAAGGGTTTAAAGAAACTAATATCTAAGGAGTTAACACTAATTGCATCAGGATGCGAGGAGATAGAAAAAAGGTAAATCTGTTTTGGCATGGGAAAAGCTTTCGCTTATTCCCACTCAATAGTTGCTGGTGGTTTACTTGAAATATCGTAAACAACACGATTTATACCATCAACTTCATTAATGATTCGACGAGAAATTCTTTCTAGTAAATCATGAGGTAAGTGTGCAAATGTAGCTGTCATACCATCAACAGCCTCAACAACACGAACACACACAGTGTTATCGTAAGTGCGGTTATCGCCCATAACACCAACTGATTTCACATTAAGTAAAACTGCAAATGCTTGCCAAGTTTTCGTATAATATCCACTCGCTTTAAGTTCATCAAGTAAGATAACATCAGCTTCACGAAGGATTGTTAAGTCAGGAACATTAACATCACCCATAATTCTAATAGCTAAACCAGGCCCAGGGAATGGGTGACGATTAATCATATCAGCTGGAAGTCCAAGCTCTAAACCAATTTTGCGAACCTCATCTTTAAAGAGTTCACGAAGTGGCTCAATTAACTCAAAGTCCATCCAATCAGGAAGACCACCAACATTGTGGTGAGACTTAATAACTTCGGATGGACCATTTACGCTTATTGACTCAATAACATCGGGATAGAGTGTTCCTTGTGCAAGAAACTTAATACCGTCGTGCTTTTTAGCCTCTTTTTCAAACTCTTCTATAAAAGTATGTCCAATGATTTTACGCTTTTGCTCAGGATCAGAAATACCTTCAAGTTTTCCAAGAAAATTATCTACAGCATCAACTGTAACAAGTGGTGCTTTTAAATTGATTTTGAAAACTTCTTGAACTTGTTCTCTTTCGCCCTTACGTAAAAGACCATTATCAACAAATACTGGAATAAGCTGATCACCAATTGCCTCATAAAGCATAGCTGCTACAACAGAGCTATCAACTCCACCGCTAAGACCACAAAGAACTTTACCTGTCCCTACTTTTTCACGAATAGATTCTATTTGTTGTTTTAAGAAGTGTTCCATTTTCCATTTTTCAGTTACTCCACAAATATTCTTTGCAAAGTTACGAAGCATAAGGTAACCCTCTTCTGAGTGCTGTACTTCTGGGTGAAACTGCATTGCATAAACACGTTTCTCTTCATTGGCAATAGCCGCATAAGGAGAGTTTGCAGATGTAGCAATAGGAGCAAAACCTTCTGGAAGAGTATCTACCTTATCAGAGTGGGACATCCATACGATGCGGTCATCATCACAATCAGCTAAAAGTGGAGACTTAGTCTCTAGTTTTAACTCAGCTTTACCATACTCATGGTGATCGGAACGAATAACGCTTCCACCAAAATCAACTGCAATACGTTGCATACCATAACAGATACCTAAAACGGGAATACCCATTGAGTAAACACCCTGATCTACTTCATAAGCATCTTCATTATATACAGAAGATGGACCACCACTAAGTATAATACCCTTAGGGTTTTTACTTTTAATCTCTTCAACAGAAGTATGATAAGGAAGGATTTCGCAGTAAATCTTGTCTTCACGAAGACGACGAGCGATAAGTTGAGTATATTGAGAACCAAAATCTAAAACGATTATGCTAACATTTGTCATATATATGCCTTTAAAAAAATGGAATTATTAATTATGAAAGGATACAATAATAAAGATTAATATTTGGTTTATAAGAAATAAAAGAAAGAAGGATATCTCTGCAATGTCTAGTTCCCATATTATGTATGGGAATTGATACTCTAAGAGGCATCCCCATTTATAAAATGGGAACAAGAGCTAGTTTTAGTAAAGTCCTAAAACCTCAAACTGAAAGTACCATATAGATACAGATACTATGTAACCTACTAAGATAGTCCATGCATGTTTCATGTGCGAACCAAAAGTATAAATACCATGAAGTCTACCCATGACACCAACACCTGCAGCTGATCCAAAAGAGATAAGAGATCCCCCAACACCGGCTGTCATTGTAACAAGCATCCATTGTGAGATATCCATAGTTGGAGATGATTTAAGTATCGCCGACATAACAGGTACATTATCAACGATAGCTGAGAGGAAACCTACACCAACATTCGCAGCAGTTGGTCCAACTAACTCATACATATGGTGAATATACTCTAAGAAACCTAAATAGTGAAGTGCACCAACAGCAGAGAGAATACCAAAAAAGAAAAGAAGTGTATCATTCTCTACTTTTTGCATATTTACATAAATATTAAATGAGTTCGCCCCACTTTTTGTAAGGAAAATAGAGTAAAGCTTAAGTACAGCCATACCAAACATCATACCCCACATAGCTGGGAAGTGGAAAAACTGATGTCCTAAAACAGCCATAACAATTGTAGCCACACCTAAGTAAGCTACACCCATACCACCATCTAAAACTTTTGGTTTTTTCTCGCTAGCTGCATCAAATGGAGGCTGTCCACTAGGTACTGAAAGAGAGAGTAAAAATGCCGTAACAAACCAACCAAGAACAGAGGCTGGGAATAAATAAAGGAAGTCAACAAACTCACCCTTATTTGCAGTCCAAGCCATAAGTGTTGTAATATCACCAAATGGAGACCAAGCACCACCAGCATTTGCCGCAACTACAATATTTATCGCACCTGGAACTAAAAACGCTAGATTTTTCTTATCAATTGTAAAAAGTACAGTTGATAGGATAAGTGCAGTTGTTAGGTTATCCGCAACGGGAGAGATAAAAAATGCTAAAAGACCTGTTAGCCAAAAAAGCTTTTTATATGTATAGCCTTTTGAAACAAGTTTAAACTTCATAAGATCAAAAACACCGCGTTCTATAAGTGTTTCGATGTAAGTCATTGCCACAAGTAAGAAGAAGAAAATCTCTGCAATCTCAAGGATAAGGTGTTCTAGTTCATCATGTAAAGGATCTGGATCAAGTCCATTTATGGCATAAAAAATACCTATAAGCATAAACATAAAAGTACCTGCAAAAAGGGCTGGTTTTGCCTTATTTACCTCGTACCTATCTTCAGTGGCAATAAAGTAATATGCTAATACAAATACAGCTAAACTTAACCAACCCACCCAACTTGTAGCAAGGTTTACCGCCTGCCCTTCTATTAATACATGACCGGCTTTTAATGCCTCGCCAACTACTGAACTATGTTCCATTTATTTCTCCTCTTGCATCGTATGTACACCTATAGATTTGTCCCTAGAAAGTGCCCCTGAGACTATCGCTTTAGCTGTTAGTAAACGAAATTTCAGTAGTGTACCAATATTTTCTTTTAAAAGAGCATTAATTGACTCTAATGCATCATTTAATCCGTGTTTTGTTCGTATGATTGAGACATTTTCCCACATTATTCGTCTAAGTTGGTTCTTTTTCGCCTTGTCACCCTTCAAACTCATAAGACTTTGTGATACTTCAAATTCTACAAATTCTTTATTTTCCTTGTTTTTGAGTATATTTTCAACTGCTCGTGCTGCAAAAACCAATCCTTCAAGGAGAGAGTTTGATGCAAGGCGATTAGCACCGTGTACACGAGTTGAAGCAACTTCACCTATGGCATAAAGGTTTTTCACACTTGGTACTCTCCCGCTTAAATCACTTCGTATACCGCCAATGGCATAATGAAATGCTGGAGAAATTGGCACTTTTTGCATAGGGACATTGAATCCTAAACCTCTCAGTGTTGTACAGATATTTGGAAAACGCTTCTCAAAATACTCTGTTTCGAAGTTTTCAAAACAGAGATAAACATTCATCCCTGTCTTTTTCTTATGCAGATAAATAGACTTACTAACAATATCACGAGAAGCTAGTTCTCCACGTTCATCATACTCAAAAAGAAATCTTTTACCATTTTCATCTTCTATAGTAGCACCCTCACCTCTGAGTGCTTCAGTTAAAAGCATCTTTTGAGCATTGTTACTATCTACAAAAACCGTTGGGTGAAACTGTAGCATCTCCATTCTATCAAGCTCGATGCCTTTCATCTCACAAAGCCCTTGCATATCCGCACTGATACAAGGTGCATTCGTATGGTACTCATAAAGTGAACCTACCCCACCACTTGCAATGATGACCTCTTTTGCATAAATGTTTTTACTGGTTCTATGATCAAGTACCGTCACACCATAACACTCTCCGTCCTTGATGAGAAGGTCAACTACTCTCGCGTTTGCGAGCATGGCATGAGGGTTTTGTGAGAGTAAGAAGTGGTGAAGATAGCGCCCAGTTGCATCCCCACCAGCATGAAGTATTCTCTTACATGAGTGTGCAGCTTCTTTTGTGTAAAGAAGTTCACCATTTGCATCGCTATCAAACTCAAAACCTTTCTCTACTAAATTATCAATAGCTTCACGCGAATACTCAGAGAGGATTGAAACTGCTTTTGCATCACAAAGTCCAGCACCTGCATTAAGAGTATCCTGAATGTGAGGTTCAATATCATCTTTATCACGAGCTAAGGCAACACCACCTTGTGCATAAAAAGTGTTACACTTAAAGGTCTCGCGCTTGTTGATGATAAGTACATTTTTACTCTTAGGAAGCTTCATCGCAGCATAAAGACCAGCCACTCCTGCACCGATTATTATTACATCGTATCTAAACATTATTCACAGGTCTCGTTATTTTCTTGTACTGGAAACTTTTTCTTTTCTAAGATAAACTTCACATTTTCATCTTCGGAAGGAGCACTCTTCTCATAATATGGAGGGGCCTTATAGCCACACCCACTCAAACTAAAGAGAAAGCTTGCTATAATAAGAGCATGAAAAATGTGCAAGATATTATTACTACTATTCAATATAAACCTCAATTTAAAAAATTATTACACAATAAATGTATCGATAAACTTATGTCGACTATTTTGCCGGCACTTAAACGCAGTGTGAAACATGGCTATATACATAAAAAGATACTTTTTATCACCATTACAGCTGCACTCAATAAATATGATAAAGATAATATTATAAATACGATTAAAATGGTTTTAAACTCCCCAATGATTTTACAATCTGAGCGTTTTATGGAGTGTAACGACATAGAGATAGAAGATGTAATAGTCTATGTTGACCATAAACCAAAGGTTCCACTGAACTTACATAAGACACAAACACACAAGCTCAAATATTTTGAGCGTGCTTCTGGAGATATAGAGATAAAAGTACACGATGAAAAACTAAAAGAGCTTATGCAAAGTATTCAAGATATTATTAAAAAAGAGAAGCAAGAAGAAAATGACACTTAAAGAGACTATTACACAACTTCCTTCATCCGCTGGTGTTTATCAGTACTTTGACAAAGAGGGGCATCTCCTCTACATTGGAAAAGCGAAAAATCTTAGTAATCGTGTCAAGAGTTACTGGCAGTTTACCCCTATTTTAGGTCCAAGTACAAAACTCTCTGTTCGTATCACTAAGATGATAGAACAAACACATTCACTAAACTATATTGTAGTAAATAGTGAGCATGATGCCCTTATACTTGAGAACTCACTCATCAAACAGCTCAACCCTAAGTATAATATTTTACTTCGAGACGATAAAACTTACCCTTACATATATTTAGACACGGATGAAAAGTACCCGCGTTTTGACATTACTCGCAAAATATTAAAAAGTAAAAGTATTACATACTATGGTCCTTACTCTATAGGAGCAAGAGATATTCTAGACTCTGTGTATGAACTTTGTAAACTCGTACAGAAGAAGTCCTGCTTAAAGTCGCATAAGCTTTGTCTTTATTATCAAATAGATAAATGCCTTGGACCCTGTGAACTTCCTATCTCAAAAGAGCGTTATCAAAAAGAGCTTGACCTTGCCACATCACTCATAAAGAACAAAAAACTTCTCCTTAAAGAGCTTGAATCTAAGATGAGCTTTTATGCTGAGGAGATGCGTTTTGAAGAAGCGGCAGAACTTCGTGATCGCTGTGAGCGAATAGGTCGCTCAGAGATAAAAAGTAAAATAGATTTTGCTACTAATGAAAACTATGATATTTTTGCTGTAAGAAACTCGACGACTCGTGCAGTCATCGTTCGTATTTTTATGCGAAATGGAAAGATTATCTCTTCCTCTCATGACTACATAAATATCAAAGAGGAAGAGTTTTTTGAGGATGAACTCTACTTAAGAGCTATACTTGATTACTATAAAGAGGAAAAACCTCCTATAGTCGCTCCTATTCTTATCGCTAAAACCATAGAATCTCAAGAAAGTTTAGAGACTCACCTCTGTAAAGTCTTTGAGAAAAAGGCAAATATCTCTACACCACAGAGAGGTAAACGCAAGGATTTAATAGACTTAGCACTCTTAAATGCAGAAGAACTACTAAAAAAAGATAAGAAAACCGATCATAGAGTCATACCACTTCAGATTCAAGAACTCTGCAAACTAGAGAAACTTCCCTCACGAGTAGAATGTTTTGATAACTCTCACATCTCAGGAGTTGCTACTGTTGGAGCGATGATAGTTTATGAAGATGGAAAGTTTGATAAAAAATCCTACCGCACCTATCACCTTGAAGCAAAAGATGAATATGGACAAATGAGAGAGACACTCACCAGAAGAGTCAATAGTTTTAAAAAAAGTTCTCCACCAGATCTTTGGGTACTCGATGGAGGAGCAACTCTACTCAAACTCGCTCTAGAGATACTAGGCTCAAATGCCATCAACCTAGAAGTCATCGCTATTTCTAAAGAAAAAATAGATACTAAAACACACCGTGCAAAAGGAAAAGCAAACGATATTCTTTACACAAAGGATAAAATACTTCGTCTGAAAAATAGTGACAAAAGACTTCAATGGACACAAAATCTACGCGATGAAGCTCATCGTGCAGCTATCACTTTTCATAAGAAAACAAAACTTAAACTTGATCAAGAGAGTAAATTGCTCGCAATCAAAGGTATTTCACAAGCCAAAATAGTAAAACTTCTTCAGTACTTTGGAACATTTGAAGAGCTCAAAAAAATTTCGCTTGAGGAAATAAGTACTGTTTTAAGTACAAAAGATGCAAATATTATAAAAATGTTTTATAAATAAGTTTTATTTATCTTTGTTTATGATATATTTGTGGTGATTCTAGTTTTAAGGTTTTTTAATGAGCAAAATAACACCAATTGATGAAGAGTATCTTTTTGAAGGCGATGTAATCATCTCTCAAACTAATATAAAAAGTACTATTACTTATGCTAATCGTGCATTTTGCACTATCTCAGCTTACTCAAAAGAGGAGCTTATAGGTCAACAGCATAATATTGTAAGACATCCAGATATGCCCAAAGATGTATTTGCAAAGATGTGGGAAACTATTTCTGATGGACAAGTATGGAATGGTCTTGTAAAAAATCTTCGAAAAGATGGCAAATTTTACTGGGTAGACATAGAGATATTACCTATTAAAGATGATAATGATGAAATAACTGGTTTTATCGCAGCACACAAAGAAGCATCACGTAAAAATATTAATGAAACTGCAAAGATATACCAAAAAATGTTACAAACACAAGAATAAAGGGGTTTACATAGATGCTAATTTATAATTATAAAAAAGAGTTTTTAGGTATTGATGAAAAAGATTTGCGAGCCTTAGGGTTTCAAAATCTACAAGGATTACAAAAAGAAGTAAATGACTTTGCAGATCTCTTTGTAAAAACCCCTGGTTATATTCATAATTTTAAACATGTACACTGGATAGACTTTATTACATGTGCAGAATCAAACGAAGAATCAAAAGTTATTATTAATGTTAATAATAAAAACTACAGGGCAATAGTACAGATAAGCACTACTTACCTTGTAGATAACCCAACTTTTAAAGCTTATATAGTTTATTTAAGTCACTTACGTGAGCTTACTATAAAGGAAAGTGAAGGTATCTCCGGTGATATCATTGAAAGACAAGCACCAGTAGCAATAGTACAAACACCTACTCTAACGACTACACCAAATAAAACTCTTCAACAAGAAGAAGAAGTAAATGTTGATACTTTTGACACAGGGCTTACTAATCCTAATCTCACTATAGACCCATATGAAACACCATTAGATATTACACTAGATGAAGAAGAGTTTCTTACAGTAGAACAAGAAAAAACTCCGCAAGAGCAGATTGTAGTTGAAGATTTCAATGAAGAGTTAATAACTTCAAATCTTGAAGATGATCTTAAATTTATAGATACCAAAGAGAATGATACACTTCAAGAAGTAAAAATACAAACAGTACAGGTGAACTTGGATAATGGCTACACATATGATCCTTCAGTAGCCTCTGATGAGCTTGGACTTCCTCTAGATCTCATAGAAGAATTTATTCAGGACTTTATCATTCAAGCAAAAGACTTCAAAGAAGGTTTATACACGGCAGTGGACAACGGTGACCTTGACAACTTAAAAATCCTTTCTCATAAACTTAAAGGTGTTGCAGCAAACCTTCGAATAGAAGATGCACTTGAAGCACTTACTACAGTAAATACATCTTCTGACATCAACATAATCAAAGAAAACCTTGATACATTTTACAATATTATAGCGAAACTCGCAGGTGAAGAGATTAGCATAGAAGAAGAAGTACTCCTTGATGTAAAACCAATAGAAGTTGATGAAGAGACTTTGAATTTAGATTTCAAAGAAGATGATCTTTACTCAGACCCAATAGAAGTAGATGATTCGGCAGTACCAGAAAAGATAGAGATTGCAGAACTCGCTGATGATACATTTAAAGAAGATGAATTTACATTAGCTTCTGATGTAGAACTTGAGCTTGAGGATATAACTGAAGACATTCAAGAAGAGGTAATTGAAAATAATGCACCTCCTGTAGAGTCTTACGATAAAGAACAAGTAGCAAATGATATAGGTTTAGACATAGAAAGCTTTAATGAACTCTTTAAAGATTATCTTGCAGAAGCTAAGGAGCTTACAGAATCACTCAGCACAGCAATAAATACTCAAGAGTTCAGCACTTGTAAAAGCGAAGCCCTCAAACTTAAAGGTATGAGTGACAATATGAGGATAAGCTCTTTTAGTGAAGCATTAGAAACACTTATTAACTCTTCAGATACACAAGAATTAAGAGATACTCTAGATTCTATTAAAACTGCTCTTGCAGCACTATAAAAGGAGACTTTAGCTTATGCAAATCGGACTCAAAAATAGACTAAGACTAATCAGTCTTTTTCCAATTGTACTATTATTCGTCATTACTAGTTATTTTGTATTTCACTCTTACGACAACTATAAAGCAGCACAGATTCTACAAGATAAACTCTCTGAAAATAGAGAGCTTAACATCCTTGTAAATAATATATCTCGTGAACGTGGTATGACAGTTATGTACCTTGGGAATTCATCTCCAAATACTCTTCGTTCCCTAAAAAAACAGCGTCTAGTCGTTGATAAACAAGAAAACTCATATGTTAACAATGTTAGAAATAAAAAAGTTTTACATGATCATTCAAATGGTATACAAAATTGTCCAACATGCAGAAATGTGCAAACTCTTAAAAATACATTTCAAAAACTCAAAAAAACACGTACACTTGTAGATTCACATCAAACTAATTTCAAAGAAGTTTATAAAGATGTATATGGTTCACTACAGCATCAGGCAATAAAACAACTCGAAGAGATTACATCTAATCAGCTTGATCCAAAAATTAATTCTTATGCTGCCGAATATATTGCACTTGTACGTGCTTCAGAATATACATCAGATGAACGTGATTTTATCTCTTTTGTTATCGCAAGATCAACCTCACTTGGAGAGGAAGAGGTAAATGAGTGGATAAAACTTATCTCTCAATCTGATGCTTTAACATACTCAACACTAAAAAATAAACTTCTTGTATCAAAACTCGATACTATCTTTAAAAATGAAGATACTTTAGAATTATTTGATGATATTAACACAGAGAGAACAGATATTATTGCTAAGGCAGAAAATGGAGACTATGATATCACTTCTGGTATCTGGTTTACTATGCTTTCAGAAAAAATAGATGCTATTTCTCAAGCAGAAGATATTATTTTAAATGCTATGGATAAACGTGCGATTATAGTAAAAGCAGATGCACTTGAAGCTCTTGCAATCACTCTTGCGATTTGGCTAGTTTCTGTTATTCTCGCTATTCTTGGTTTTTTACTCTCTAATGAAATTGCTAGAAATATCAAAAACCTTGAAGAGGTACTTAAGCGTGTTGCCGAAGATACAGATGATAATGCAGAGCATATAGATATCAACCTTCACACCGCACAAGGAACTGCTGAAGCTTATGCACTTTTAGAAAAGATTATTGAGCAAACTCGACATGATAAAGAATCAGCACAAGATGCAAGTGAAGCTAAATCAATGTTCCTTGCAAATATGTCCCATGAAATTCGTACACCACTTAATGGTATTGTTGGATTTACAGAACTTCTTAAAGATACTGGACTAGGAGAAGAACAAACTGAATTCGTTGAAATCATTGAAAAGAGTTCGGAGAACCTTCTTGAGATTATCAACAATATTCTTGACCTCTCTAAAATCGAATCAAATAAACTCGAGATTGAAGATATCGCATTTAATCCTGCAGAAGAATTTGAGTCTGCTGTTGATGTATATGCAGTACGCGCAAGTGAAAAACATATTGACCTTGGCTTCTTTATAGATCCTGAGCTTGAGTCTCCTATTAAAGGTGATCCTACTAAGATTAAAGAGGTTATCATTAACCTTCTTTCAAATGCTGTTAAGTTCACAAGTAGTGCTGGTGCTATCAATGTTGACATTAGAAAACTTGACTCTGGACAAGAGGGTATCACTCGTATCCGTTTTGAGGTGCAAGATAGTGGTATCGGTGTTACTAGTGAGCAAAAAGCAAGAATCTTTGATGCCTTCTCTCAAGCTGATACATCTATTACTCGTAAGTATGGTGGAACAGGTCTTGGACTTACTATTTCTTCACGTTTTATTGAGCTTATGGGTGGTCAGCTTGACCTTAACTCTGAGCCTGGTGAAGGAACTACATTTTTCTTCACTATCGATTTTGAAGAGATTGAGACACTTAACGAGTCTACAAAAGGAACATTCTCTAGTATTAATGCCCTCATATTAGAATCTACCCATAAAATAAAACGCCAAGAGACTTACCTTCGTGAATATCTTGACTTTTATGCTGTTAGTTATACATCATTTAAAGATTTACAAGAACTTGAAACACTTCAACGCCAAGTCAACTATGATTTAATCATTATTGATTACGATTATGCAGATGAAAAATCATTAAAAGCCTATAGTAATCTCCCTCAAGAGTTTATTCTTCTTACTAAATCTTATTTTATGAAGAAAATAGACTCTATGGACTTAGATATCTTTAAAACTCTTTACGAGCCTTTAAATAATTCTAAACTCCGTCTCGTATTAGATAACTACCATAGTGATAATTTTAGTGCTAAAAGAGCAAAAAAAGTAAACCGCAAAAACTTTAATGCTGAGACATCAAAGTTTAATGCTAATGTACTTGTTGCTGAAGATAATATTATCAACCAGAAGCTTATTAAACGTACACTTGAGGATTTAGGTCTTACAATTAGTATCGCTTCTAATGGGCTTGAAGCTTTCCAAAAGCGTAAAGATGGCAACTTTGATCTTATCTTCATGGATATTCAAATGCCTTTCTTAGATGGTATGGAAGCAACTCAAGCGATACTTGAGTATGAAGAAGATTTCAATCAACCACATGTTCCTATCTTAGCACTTACTGCAAATGCACTTAAGGGTGACAAAGAACGTTTTTTAGCAGCTGGTCTTGATGAGTACACGACAAAACCTTTAGTTCGTGCAGAGATTGTTTCACTTCTAAACCACTTTCTAACAGACTATATAGTTGAGGAGGCTAGTCAAAGCAAAGAAGCTATCAAAGCAGAAGAGATCTTACCTCCACAAATAAAAGAAGAAAGTGACTTAGAAATTACTGAGCCAGACGAGCTAGAGTTAAAGACAGAAGAAGAAACAGCAGAAAAAGAAATATTTTCTTATAAAAAAGATATCTTACTTGTAAAAAAGAGCTCTTTTGAAACAAAATTTTTCACAAAGATCCTTGACTCTCTTGGCTATGAATATGATCTTGCAGACTCCACTAAAACTCTTTTAGATATGATAGAAGTAAATAGCTATAAAATCATACTTTTTGATAGTGGTTGCAGGGAGTTAAATATAAGTACCTTTAGCCAACATGTGAAAGAATTGAATGATATTAGAGGACTTAGTTCCGCACTTATACTCATTAACGATGCACTATTAACAATTAATGAATCAGATAGAGTATTTGTTGACGAGATCATTCCAAATAGAGTGGATAGGTATATCTTAGATGCTCTCATACAAAAATATATATAAGGAAAAAACAATATGATAAAAACTGACTTAGTGGTTTTAGCTGTTGATGATGATATGATCAACCTCAAACTACTCAAATCAATGCTAATGAAGAGCGGCAATGTAAAAGAGGTTGTAGAGGCTAAAAATGGCTCTGATGCTATTGGAGAGCTTAAAGGTCGTGATGATATTGACCTTATTCTACTTGATATTATTATGCCTATAATGGGTGGGATAGATATGCTCAAAGTTGTACGGGCTGATGATAACATACGTCAACTTCCTATCATCGTTTTAACAACAGATGAAACAAAGAAAGTAGAAGCACTAGAGTGTGGTGCAAATGGTTTTTTAATGAAGCCTATTAAAAAAGATGATTTACTAAAGAAAATTGCGACAGTTATCCTTTAGATAACTGCCAAAGTATTCTTGAAAAGTTTTACACTAGAATATGATTTAAGACCTCTTCCACACGAGTGACCCCAACTATTTCCATAGCCTTTTGTACTTCATCGGGAATATCTTCCAAATCACGCTCATAATTTTTCGCAGGGATAAGAACCTTAGTCATACCAGCCTTATGTGCCGCTATAAGTTTCTCTTTAAGCCCACCGATAGGCAGAACATCCCCACTTAGTGAAACCTCACCAGTCATAGCAATCTCAGAACGAATCTTTTTACTGCTAAGTATAGAAGCGATAACACTTACCATAGCTATACCAGCACTAGGACCATCCTTCTTTGTTGCACCATCTGGAACATGGACATGAAGATCATAGCGTTTATATACCTCACTAGCATCAGGATTAATACCCTCTTCTTTTTCTTTTACTGTAAGAGGAATATTTTCATCGCTAATTTTGAGTTTTTTCGTATCTATAAGAGTTTTTACAACACTCATAGCTATTCGTGCTGACTCTTTCATAACATCACCAAGACTACCAGTGAGTTGCATAGTGCCCTTACCCTTGATACGAATAGATTCTATTTTAAGAACATCACCACCAACAGCAGTCCAAGCAAGACCATTAACCACACCAACAACAGGAACCTTATCCGTCTTTTCTATCTCAAAAACACTCTTGTCAAAGAAACTCTTGAGATTTTTCATATTTACCATTACCTTATTTGTCTCTGGGTGCTGAAGAATCTCTTTGGCAACCTTACGGCAAAGATCTGCTATTCGGCGGCGAAGATTACGAACACCAGCTTCACGAGTATAACTATGAATAAGTTCTCTCATAGCTGGTTTAGTCACACTTAACTCACTCTTTTTAAGACCATGTTTTTTAATCTCTTGAGGGAGAAGATAACGCGATGCGATCTCAAATTTTTCTTGAGGAGTATATGAACTTACAGAGATAAACTCCATACGATCTCGAAGAGGAGCAGGAATACGCCCAACATCATTTGCTGTTGCTATAAAAATAGCATTTGAAAGATCAAGGTTGAAGTTTAAATAGTAATCACGAAACTCACTATTTTGTTCTGGGTCGAGTATCTCTAAAAGTGCGGCTGTAGGATCCCCATGTTGAGAACGAGAAACTTTATCTATCTCATCAAGTACGATAACAGGGTTCATCTTCTTTGCATCTATGAGTCCCTGAGTAATGCGCCCAGGCATTGCCCCTACATAAGTACGTCTATGCCCTCTAAGTTCATTTACATCTTCTAGTCCACCAAGAGCGATACGCACTAGTGGGCGTTTAAGTGCTGTCGCTATAGAGTTTGCTAGTGAAGTTTTACCAACTCCAGGAGGTCCACTAAAACAGAGGATAGCCCCTGCACTCTTTTTGTTAGAAATGCCACGAAGCTCTAAAAGTTCTTTTACCGCAAAGTACTCTACTATACGCTTTTTAGGCTTTTCTAAAGAGAAGTGATCTTTGTCTAGCTGTGCTTCTACATTCTCAATATGTAGAGACTTTTTCGCCATATCACCGAAAGGAATATCTAAAACCCAGTCAAGATATGTCTGCGTCATAGAAGCATCTGAAGAGTCAGGATGCATGCGAGCATAACGTTCTAACTGCTTGTCCACTTCTTTATAAGCATCTTCACTCATCTTCTCTTTTTTTACTTCAAGCTTTTTACGATACTCTTCTATCTCTTCATCACGAGAGTTATCAGTCCCTAGCTCTTTTTGAATCTGTTTAAGTTGTTCTTTTAAGAAGTACTCTTTATTTACCTTCTCAATGTGAGTATGAACTTTTGTACGGATCTCTTTTTGAAGTTTATTTGCCTCAATCTCATCTATAAGAAAATCTATAAGATCTAAAAATCTTTTCTCTGTATCTAATTCCACAAAAAGTTTATATGCCTGCTCTTTTTTAAGCTTCACACTTGAGCAGATAAGATCTATAATACGGTTATGATCATGGTTCTCTTCTATAGTACGAAGTAAATCAGGTGGAAAATATGTACTAATACTAGAGAGTGCCCTCACCTTTTCACGTACAACTTCTATGATAGCATCTATCTTAGCCGTATGCACTTCTGTCGCTTCAATGATGTCAACATGAGCAATAAGTGGATCCTTGCTTACCTCACTTATACTCTTCGCACGAGCAAGTCCTTGAAAAAGTACCTTCACTCGACCATCAGGAAGTGCTACCTTACGCATAATACTTCCTACAACACCAGCATCATAAAGAGAGTCAAAGTCGCGTTCACCCTCATGACCTGACCTTGTCGTACAGACTATCACTAAAGAGTCTTCTTCTATAGCTTTTGTAGCAGCTGCAATATTTTTTGCATCACTTAAAAAAAGCGGACTTATCATAAACGGGTATAAAAAGAGTTCATCTTCAGCGATAACTGGAATATCTGCTGGAAAATCTCCATAGTTACTTAATTTCATAATTTGTATTCCTTTAAATTGTTCAGTTATTTATTTGTGTCAACAACAGAGTTACGTGAAACGACACTCTGTGTATCGGGGATAAGATAGCCATACCAACTCCCACGCCCATCACCTTCAAACCACTCTTTGTACCAAGGTAATTTTGCACGATCAACTTCACTCCAAACTATCCATGGCTCTTGTTGTTTTACTCTATAGTAAGCTGCTGCTTTTGGCTTATCTATTCTATCATAGAGACCTGCAATAGATTCATTGAATGCAGCATCTGCCATATAAAGATTTGTAGCCATTGTATCAACAAGACTATAGTACATTGAGTTTGGATAAGTAGTCTTAAACTTTTTTGCTTCTACTATTGCTTCATTTATTAAGACTTGATCCCTTCTAGGATTTGGCACTGCCATATACTTTGCTTTTATCTTCAAGAACTCTGCAAACTCTTTTTCATTACTATTTGCATAGCGTTTAATGTATTCATTTAAAAAGTGTTCACATAAAAGATACTCTTCATAGTGCATATGCGCAATAGCCAAAATCATCGTAGCTTCTGGTAAGAGAGGAGAACCTATATGTTCACCTTGAAGAGAAGAGTAATAGTTATCAGCTTTGTCAATACTTCCCTCAGAGATAGACTCAACGATCTTTGCATACCAGTACACTGCTGGTTTGTTATACTCTTCTAAGTCTTTAGCACAGGAG
>WFNM01000045.1 GCA_015488615.1 Sulfurimonas sp. | reverse complement strand
TTAGATGAGTATGAAAATCTTATAAGAAATCTTTTGATTCAAAAAAAGTATCAAATAATGATGAGCTTTGGTCCTGATGAAAAAGAACTTTATGAAGCTATGCAAGAGAGATTTAAAGGAGAAGATATAGTATTCTATTTCTCTTTAGATGGGCTTGTCTATTTTGCGAAGCTCATTAGTCAATGTAGGCTTTTTGTGAGTACCTCTACGGGGACTTATCATCTCGCTTCTTTGGTGGGAACTCCGACAGTGACCTTTTTTGCAGACTCACTTTTTTCGAGTGCTAAGAGGTGGAAAGCAGTGGGGGATGAAAAGTTACAGAAGCATTATATGTTGCCAAGTGATGAGAGAAAACGCGAAGCGATGCTAAAAGAGATTAATGCTTCTCTTTTAGCTCTTGATTAAGTTCGTAAAGTTTTATGTACTTGTAGAAGTTTGTGACAAAATGCGAAAAAGCTATGACTAAACCTATATAACCATCTCGAAACCCCTGTTTAAAAAAATATGTTTTTATAAATGAGTAGAGACCATTAAAAAAAGCTTTTACTGGCGAGGATTTCTTTTTCCCTACATTGTTTTTTGCAAAAAGGGTAGAGTATCTATTTGCTTTGTTTATAAACTGTTCTATAGTTTGATAACTATAATGTTTCATATTCCCTTGAAGCTCTTGTGTTTGAAGAGCCTCTGTGATAATATCTTCATGGACATCATTAGTGTTGTATTGCGTAGTAGATTTATTGTAGAGGCGTTTTATCTTTTGGTTGTTCCATCCACAATATTTTACTTGAATATCTTTGTAGTAAGCAGTGAAATTTATAATATAAACGGTGTCATCTTGTAGCTGACTCTCTTGGAGGCTTTTGAGAAGTTTTTTATCAATAACTTCATCACTATCAACGATGAGTATCCAATTGTTTTTTGCAAAAGAAGCTGCTTGATTTTTTGTCCATCCAAAACCTTTAAATTCACCTTGAACTAAGTGAACATTTGCAAAGGATTGAGCAATAGGTATAGTTTCATCTGTTGAACCGTTGTCATAAACTACGACATCTTTAAACTCTTGGAGTGCTTCTAAAGTTCTTTTAATTGTGCATTCATTATTCTTTGCGAGAACTACTGCTGAAATAGTATCTATCATATTAGTTTCCAATTATCTGTTTTATGAGTGCTTTGCATCTAAGTTTTAGTATATTGTTAAAATGGAAAATCGTATCAGGTTTCTCTAAAAAGTCACCATCTACTCTATAAATAACACCATTGATACCATGAAAATCTTTATTGACTGCATTGCCAATTCTGAAGGCATATCTGTAGTGCTTCATTGTTTCATCAAGAACTTTTTGGTTGTATTTACCAAAGGGATAGACAAAACTCTCTACTTTATTACCTAGATTCTTTTCTATAAGTTCTTTAGATTTGAGGAGTTCCTCTTCTAGGTTCACATCCTTTTCAAGGAGATTTTTATGAGAATAAGAGTGTGAGACAACTTGAACAGAGCCACTACTCTGCATCTCTTGAAGCTCTTTATAGGTGCAAAATGTTGCATTTTTATACTCTTGAAAGAGGTCATTATGTTCAAAACCAAGTCGTACAGTATCATCTTTCTCTGTATCATTAAGAATATACTTTGGAGTGACTGCTAAGAGAGCTTTTAGGTTGTATTTTTGTAAAAGTGGATAGATAAATTTGTAGAAGTCATAATAGCCATCATCAAAGATAAGGCATATAGGATGAGGTGGAAGTTTCTCTAAGGTAGGAAAAACAGAAGTGAAATTGTTGCTAATATATGCTAAATGCTCTTCAAATATTGCTAAGTCGTTGCTACATCTATCACTACCAACATGGTGGTACATCATACTAATCAACAACTTCTACTCCTTTAAGTCTCTTTTTCATATTTATTTTTCTTTTTAAAGCATGGGAGTATTTTAGTGCTATATCTATACACTTTTGTTGCTCTTCATCGATAAATGTAGCATACTCCTTGACAATGCTCTTTAAATCTTCATCAAGTAACCAGAGTTTCGCAAAGTTTTTAAGTCTCTCATTCAATGAAAGTTCTCTGAATTGCATACGATTTATATCTACAATCTTGAATATGTACCCTGCTTTATCTCTTCTTATCAAAATATTTCCAGGAGAGTAGTCGTTGTGATAGATACTATTTTCATGGAGCTGGTAGGTAAACTTTGCAAATGCTCGGAAGATATCTTCTCTATCTGTTAAGTTCTTATTGACAATAGGCTCTTTAATAGTAAAATCATAATCAAACTTTTTTGCTATAAAATAACTCTCTGCTAAAAGACCCTTGTGGTAAAATTCTATATAGCCAATAGGATCAGGAGTAAACTCAGCAATTTTTAGAGAGTACTCATAGGATTTTTTTGCCTTAGAAGAGCGAAAAAATGTGTAAGCGATTTTGTTGATGATATTCGGTACTTTAAAAGATTTTACCACCGTTACAGTGTTTTCATAAGAGATGATTTTGAGTTCATTTCTCGCTTTGTGGAT
>WFNM01000044.1 GCA_015488615.1 Sulfurimonas sp. | reverse complement strand
TTTGCAGCATAGATCTCATACTCAAAACGGCAATCATTAGCACAACTTCCACGGTTAGGAACGCGACCAGACTGTAGTGTAGAGATAAGACAACGCCCACTATATGCAAAACACATACTTCCATGTACAAAAACTTCTAACTCTAAGTCAGGAAGTTCTGCTTTGATGGCTACTAAATCTTTAAGACTTATTTCACGAGCAGTGATAATTCTCGTAGCACCCATATCATGATAGATAGCCGCATCAAGCACATTCATAACATTTGCTTGTGTTGAAAGATGCAGAGGCATATCTGGCACTAAGTCATGGCAGAGTTTTAAAACGCCAGGAGTTGCTACTATAAAAGCATCAGGCTTTAATTCACCCATAGCGATAATATGCTTCTTTAGAAGAGAAATTTGTGAGTTAAAAGGAAAACCGTTAATAGTCGCATAGACTTTTTTCCCACGAGCATGTGCATACTCTATACCCTCTTTAAAGTCCTCCATAGTGAACTCTTTTCCAGAGCGTATACGAAGAGAGAAGTGGCTCACCCCACCATAAACAGCATCAGCACCGAAGTCAAAAGCAATCTTGAGTTTTTCTAATGTTCCCGCAGGGGAAAGTAATTCAACTTTTTTCATTAGCTACCAAACTGTGCAAGAAGTGCTTCGATATCATCAGCAGAAGCAACATCATTATGAGTATCCCCTGCAATATGTTGTGCAGAAGAAACACGCTTATCATCATCAATCCTACCTTCAAAAAGTGTATTCATGTATTTTGAAAGTGCACGCATAACATTAATAACACGTTCTATTTTTTGTCTATGAATATCTTGGTACTGCATAATATCCATCACATTCATAATCTCATCACCACTATTTTGCATAGTTTCAATAATATCTTTAGCAGCGACAAGTGCTTCTTCATTTTGAGTAAGACTAGTTGAAAAAGCTTCCACCTGAGGAAACTTTTTACTGAGTGTTGTAAAAAGAGCAACATTAGAGGTTAAGGTATCTATTGTTTTTTGTGCTTCATCTTCTTTTTCCATCAGATCATTACTAATTCTTTCGATGATGTCAAAAATTTCTGTAGCTTTCTCTTCACTCTCTTTGGTTACGTCGTCGAGTTGATGCACCATTTTGTTTTCATCTGTTGCAGGAAGAGGCCAATGATGGGCAGTATCTTCAGAGTAGCCTTCAGGCTCTTCTTTTTCCTCTTTTGCTACTGACTCCTCTATTGGAGTAGCACTATCAGTCTTTTCCTCTACTACTTCGGACTCAGCACCATCTTCTAGATCATCTAAATCAATATCACCGCCCATTAAAGTATCAAGTTCTTCTTGTGTCATAAATTCTCTCCGATGTAAATTACTCAAAATTTATTAAAGTAACACTATAATAGCATAAAATAAATAAATATTGGAAAAGAATGATTGTAGATTTACACAACCACACACCACTATGTAATCATGCTGAGGGAACGATAGATGAGTATATTCAAGCTGCTATTAGTTCTGAGACAAAGTTTTTTGGTTTTTCAGACCATGCTCCTATGGATTTTGACCCTAAGTACCGCATGAAGGTTGAAGAGATGCAAGAGTACGAAGTAAATGTACTTGATGCGAAAAAGAAATATAAAGATAAGATAGAGATTTTACTCGGTTATGAAGTTGACTATCTTAAAGGTCATATGGATGAGAGAGTAATAGATGCCGATGTTGATTATCTCATCGGTAGTGTACATTTTATAGAGGGCTGGGGCTTTGATAACCCTGAGTTTATTGGCAAATGGGAGAGTCAAGACATAGATGAGATTTGGAAGAAATATTTTGATACCATAGAGGAGATGGCAAATAGTAGACTCTTCAACATCGTAGGCCATTTAGACCTTATCAAAGTTTTTAAATTTATGCCAAAAGGTAATATATCTAAAATGGCTCATAAAGCACTTCTGGCAATAAAAGAAGCAGACATGGTTTTAGAGTTAAATATCGCAGGATTTAGGAAAGATGTGAGAGAGTCCTATCCATCAGCCTCTCTACTAAGAGATGCTTATGCACTAAACATACCCATCACTTTTGCCTCTGACGCCCATAAACCAGAGCAAGTAGGACTCTTTCATAACGAGATAGTAGCTCTTGCAAAAGAGGTTGGCTACACAGAGTGTGTCTACTTTAAGAAAAAGAAGCCTGTGTCAATTGTCTTTTAACCTTCAGTATTCACAAGCCACATAGAAAATATATCTAGATAATCCCAAAAAGATTGAATATATTCAGGATTTATGCCCTCTGCTTCAAGCGGTTCTAAAAGTTCGGCATAGAGATTAAGCCAGACTCGTCTCCCTTCTTCATCTATACGAAAAGGAGCATGGCGACCAACCATTTGATGCTCTCCACGCTCTTTTGTAAAAAGTGGCTCTCCGCCAGAAACTTCAAGTAAAAAAGTAAAAGCATGGCGTTTCGCCTCATCAAAATCCTCTTCATCAAAAACAGGGAACAAAAAAGCAATATCACTTGTCTCTATAAGAGTATAATGATCATAGACTAACTTCTCAAATCTCTCTACACCTACTTCATGTAAAAAACCTGGATGTGGTTTTGTAACTGGTGGTCTCACACCAATTT
>WFNM01000043.1 GCA_015488615.1 Sulfurimonas sp. | reverse complement strand
TTCATAGAGTTTTTCACCAGGTCTTAAACCACTGAACTCTATTTGCAGCTCGCTGTTACCACTTAGATCTATCATCTTTTGTGCTAAGTCTACTATCTTTATAGGTGCACCCATATCGAGGATAAATATCTCTCCACCAGTCCCAATGGCACCCGCTTGAAGAACAAGCTCACAAGCCTCAGGTATTAGCATAAAGTATCTCGTGATGTCCGGATGTGTCACAGTAATATTTTTACCCTCTGCTATCTGCTTTTTGAACTTAGGTATAACACTTCCACTAGAACCAAGAACATTTCCAAAACGAACAGCTACTATGTCTGTGCCTCTTCCATTTGAGTTCTGAGCATAAAGCTCACAGATGCGTTTTGTAGTTCCCATGACATTTGTAGGGCGTACTGCTTTGTCTGTTGAGATCATGACAAATTTTTCTACATTATGCGCTATTGCAGTATCTATCACAGTCTTCGTACCTATGACATTGTTGAGTATTCCCTCATGTATATTTGCTTCGACTAAAGGCACATGCTTATAAGCAGCAGCATGGATGACTATCTCTGGTTTATGTGTTTTAAATGTTTCATCAAGAAGAGTTTTATTGACAACATTTTGCATTACAGCAACAGTTTGTACCTGTGTGATTTCAGCTTCTATGGCATAAAGATTATACTCACTATGATCAAGCAGTATCAACTTTTTGACCCCAAAACTCTCACACTGTCTACATATCTCACTCCCTATGCTACCACCAGCCCCAGTCACTAAGACAACTTTTCCAGTAAGAAAAGATTTTATAAGTTGTTTGTCTAAGTCTTGAGGATGACGAGCGAGGAGGTCTTCGACTGATATATCTTTTATCTTTGCCCCGTAGTCATTATAATCACTAGCAACTTTAATCTCTGTAATTTCTAATACACTTAAGTCATCATATATATCTGACACGTCTACGGACTCGTCTAATATTGCCACTTCACAAGTAATACCCATCGTCTTAAACTTTTTCAGAGAGTACACTTCAATGCCATTTACTTTAATATTTCTATGCACATCATTTATAATCGCTACTGGATAATAAGCACTTTCCTTTGTGTTAATCGTTCTTAAAATAGTATTTGCATTATCTAAGGTAGCGAAAATGACTGTACTCTTAGCATCTGCATTTTTTTGCATCATCTCAAGATACATCCTTTTACTTACCCTAAGAAGCATAAAAAAGAAAAAAGAAAAAAAGAACTCAATAGGAATAATAGAACGAGGAATAACATACTCACTCCCACGAAGAGCATAAGAAAAAAGTACTAACAAGAGTGTGGATAAAATTGTTACTAATGTTAGTCTAATAGTGTCCAAAAAACCGAAATGTCTCCAGCTTATGTTGTAAATACGAAAATAAGCAAAAAGTGGAATCCGAACAACTGCTAAAAACATAATAGTCAAAAAAATGGAGCTGTGATATGCAGATGATATATTAAAATTAAAACGCAAGACATATGCAGCGATACTGGAAAAGACAATAATAAAAAAGTCTAAAACTATAAAAAATAGTTTCCTTTTTAATTCTGAGGGTTGTAAAATCAAGAAAATCCTTTCTGTTTTTCTACATAGAGCATAACACTTACAAGAAGCATAAACGCCAGAGTAAGTGACACAAGTAAAGATGGAATAAAATAGACAAGTAAAAAAAGTATAAGGTTCAGTCCCATACCAAAACTACTTACTTTTGTATGACTCCATCCACTCTGCTGAATCCTCTGGTAAGCATGCTTTTTATGTGCTTGGCTTAACTGTTCGCCATTAAACTTTCGTCTTAAGAGGGTAAGTGTAGCATCAAACCAAAAGAGTCCAAAGAGTATGATCCATATCCAAAAGTTACTCGAGTCTTCATTTGCATAATATAGAGTAAATATAGCGACATTATACCCTAAAAGTGTACTACCGACATCACCCATAAATATCTTTGCCTTCCCCCAGTTCCAGTACAAAAACCCAAGAACAGCTGCAGCTAACACCAAAAAGTGCCCGCCACCGAAAAGAAAAAAGCCTGCAAGAGCTAAAAAGAGGGCTTCTCCTCCAGCATAGCCGTTGATACCATCTAAAAAATTATAGAGATTTATAAACCAGATTATCATAATAAAAGCAAAAATATTTGTAAATATTTGATTGTCAATTGAGAAGAGACCAAGGTCTAACTGCTCGAATCCACCTAAAAAGTAAAGCCCCCCAAACGCCACAAGAGCCTGAGCAACAAGCCGAACCTTAGGACTCAAGTCATACAAGTCATCAAAAAAACTCACAACCGAGATGATAACACCAACCATAAGTGCAAAAAAGAGCGAAGAGTCTATCTCATGAGTAAAGTAAAGGTAAAAAAGACCACTGAACCAAACGATAGCAATGGCAATCCCACCACCATGAGGAGTAGGGACAGTGTGAGAACTTCGCTCATTTATCTCCTCAAGGAGTGCATGTTTGATGTAGTAGTTTTTTATTAGGTATGTCAATAAAAATGAGAAGGTTAATAATATAATATAAATCATGCTAATAATGATACCGACAACTGATAACTATAATATAAAATTCATGTACTTCATAAACTAATCTATGCTCGTCTGTAATTCTTCGAGACCAACATCCTGCTAACTCATACTTTAATTTCTCAGGTTTTCCCATACCTTCATATGCTTCTCTCTTCATATCTTTAAGTAAAGTATTTATTTTCTTTAAAACTTTTTTATCATGACTTTGCCAATAGAGATACTCTTCCCAAGAGTTATCAGTCCAAGAGAGATTCATTCTACTAAATCTCTCTCAAAAGTCTTACCTTCTCTTGCATCCGCCAAAGAACTTAAAAGTTTTTTTCTATTAGCAGGGGATCCCAAAAGATAATTTGTCTCTTTCATAGAGTTATACTCATCAAATGATATAACGACAACATTTTCTTTACCCTTTCTATGGATAACAACTTCCTCATGATCATGATAAACACTATCAAAGACTGATTTTAAATTATTTCTAGCTTCTGTTAAACTTACTACTTGCATAATTATTTCCTTACATTATATCGTACAGTATTATAACATACTATAGTATTAACCGTTCCAATCAGCATTAGCTTTGTATCTCTATAAACTCAAATGAGTTTTCAATTTTAACTCAACTTCTTTTAGCTCTTTATTGCTCAACACTATAATATTCTTATTTTATCTTAATGAATTGTCTTTATAAACTCATATAAATCATGATAAATAGCAATAAGTTCATCGCTTTTCTCATAGATCAAGTTTATATTATCCACTACTTCATCTTGATTAAAGCTATCCTCTCTATCTTGTCTCATAGTTTAACCCCCTTAGCTATCGCTTCTTTCTCAATAACACTTGTTTCATCTTTTGAGACAACTACATCAATCTTTTGATCTCCGATTTTCTCTTTTACTTTTGCTAAAAATTGTATCTTTTTATTTAGTAAACC
>WFNM01000042.1 GCA_015488615.1 Sulfurimonas sp. | reverse complement strand
CAAAAACAGACTATTATTAGACTTCTTGCAAACTCTGCATAGCCACTCTCTCAAAATTAACTTTACTTTTAATATTATACTTTTTATCATAAAGTTCAAACTCTAATTCACTTGCATGAAGCAGAAGCCTTATTGCACCAGAATTTTTAATTCTATCTTGTGGTGTGAGTTCTCTATCTAAAAAACGAACTATATTCTCTTCACTCTGTCCATAAATTGGATCACCAACGATTGGATGTTTCACGTGAAACAGATGTACTCGTATTTGGTGTTGTCTTCCTGTGTGAGGAGAACACTCAATAAGTGTCATGTCTTTATCTGCAAAATAGTTCAAAGGTCTAAAATCTGTTTTTGATGGCTTTCCAGTGGGATCAACTTTTACAACCATTCGCACCAATGCACTCTCAGCTTGAAATCGTAAAAGTGGCTCTTGCACACAAAACTCCTCTTTTACCTCTCCATGAACAAGAGCCAAATACCTCTTTTGCATCTCTCTCTCTTGAAACATCATCTTAATATCTCGCTCACTCTGTCTGTTTTTCGCACATAAAACAAGCCCACTTGTCTCTTGATCTATTCTATGTGCAATATTTGCATCTCGCCCAAATTGGAACTTCAACTCATCAATAAGAGAGTAGGGTGTCTTTTTACTTTGCGGGTGAATAAGAACACCACTTGGTTTATCAAAGACTACAAATTCTTCCTCTTCAAAAGTAGGTTTTAATCCTTTTGTAATAGGTTCAAAGTATATAAACTCAAACTCTCCCTCAATTTCACCTGCAGTTTTTAGCATCTCTTTACCATCTACAAGCAGACGACCTTTTGATATAAACCGTTGTGCATCTCTTTGGCTATATCCTAACTCATTCATCAAATAGAGAAAAGCTTTTTGTCTCTTTTGTACAAACATTTTTTTTCTTACGAATGGCAAATTATACCTCCTTTTTAATCAACTTTTTACAATAATTTCTGTAAAATAAATACGAATTTTAGCATAAAAGGCAAATATATGATTGACAGATATTCTCGTCCAGAAATGGCATCAAAATGGACATACCAAGCAAAGTACCAAGCATGGTTAGATGTGGAAAAAGCAGTAGTAAAAGCATGGGCAAAACTTGGAAAAATTCCTCAAGATGATGCTGATAAGATTGTTGCAAATGCAGGATTTGATATTAAACGCATAGATGAAATAGAAGCTGTTACTCGTCATGATCTTATAGCCTTTACAACATCAGTTTCAGAGACTTTAGGTGATGAATCACGCTGGTTTCACTATGGAATGACATCTTCTGATACTATTGACACTGCTGTAGCATTGCAAATGAAAGACTCTTTATCACTTATTATTGAAGATGTAAAAATGATTATGGAATCTATTAAAAAACGAGCAATGGAGCATAAAATGACGCTTATGGTTGGTCGCTCTCATGGTATTCATGGAGAGCCTATTACATTTGGTCTTGTTCTTGCTGTTTGGTATGATGAGATGAAACGCCATTTAGAGAACTTAGAACAGACTATGGAAGTTATTTCTGTTGGTCAAGTAAGTGGGGCTATGGGAAACTTTGCACATGCACCATTAGAACTTGAAGAATATACTTGTAAAGAGTTAGGGCTTAAACCTGCACCTGTTTCAAACCAAGTAATTCAAAGAGACCGTTATGCGCGTTTGGCTTCTGCTTTAGCACTTATGGCATCTTCTATAGAAAAATTTGCAGTTCAAGTTCGCCACTGGCAACGAACAGAAGTATATGAGTGTGAAGAGTATTTTGCAAAAGGACAAAAAGGTTCTTCTGCAATGCCACATAAACGAAATCCAATTTTAACTGAAAATATCACAGGTCTAGCAAGAATGATCCGTGCTTATGCAGCACCAGCTATGGAAAATGTAGCACTTTGGCATGAGCGAGACATTAGTCACTCATCTACTGAGCGTTTTTGGTTGCCAGACTCTTTCATCACATCTGACTTTATGCTACACCGTATGAATAGTGTTATAGCTAACCTAACAGTTTACCCTGAAAATATGATGAGAAATCTCAACTTAACAGGAGGACTTGTCTTTTCACAACGCGTTTTACTTGAACTACCACTCCAAGGTGTAAGCCGTGAAGATGCCTATAGAATTGTACAAAGAAATGCTATGAAAGTTTGGGAAGAGATACAACAAGGTCGTCCAACTACAAATGAAAAAGGTGAATCACTGTACCTTAATCATCTTTTAGCCGATGAAGAGCTAAGAAGTAAACTAAGCGAAGAACAAATTCGTGAGTGTTTTAACTATGATTATTACACAAAAAATGTAAATAATATTTTCAAAAGAGTATTTGGAGAATAGGAACAATATGATAACAGTTATAAAAAGAAATGGAAGAACCGAACCTCTTGACATTTCAAAAATACAAAAATACACTTCTGCAGCAGTAAAAGACTTATACAATGTAAGTCAAAGTGAACTGGAAGTTGATGCACAAATTCACTTCCGTGATGGTATAACATCAAAAGAGATTCAAGAGACACTTATAAAGACAGCAGTAGATAAAATTGACATTGATGCACCTAACTGGACTTTCGTTGCATCTCGTCTTTTTCTATTCAATCTTTACCATCAAGTAAATGGTTTTACAGGCTATTCATCTTTAGCAAAATATTTTGAAAAAGGTGAAAAAGAGGGGCGTATTCTTTTAGGTCTTAAAGAGATGTATGACCTTGATGCACTCCAAAAGCACATTAAACCAGAGCGTGATTTGCAGTTTAATTACCTTGGAATTAAAACACTTTACGATAGATATCTTATAAAAAACAGAGATGCAAACCCTATAGAGCTACCGCAACATATGTTTATGGCAATTGCAATGTTTTTAGCACAAAGAGAAGAAAATCGTCAAGAGTGGGCAATAAAATTCTATAACATGATAAGTAAGTTTGAAGTTATGTTAGCAACACCAACACTCTCAAATGCAAGAACACCACGCCACCAACTTAGTTCATGTTATATTGGTTCTACTCCTGATAACATTGAGGGAATTTTTGATGCCTATCAAGAGATGGCAATGCTCTCTAAATTTGGTGGTGGTATTGGTTGGGATTGGACACAAGTTCGCTCTATGGGTTCATTTATTGATGGACATAAAAACGCAGCAGGTGGAACAATTCCATTTCTAAAAATAACAAATGACATAGCAATAGCCGTTGATCAACTTGGAACTCGAAAGGGTGCTATAGCTGTCTATCTTGAGCCATGGCATATTGATGTCAATGACTTTTTGGATTTGAAGAAAAACTCTGGTGAGGAGCGTCGCCGTGCGCATGACCTCTTTCCTGCTATGTGGCTTAATGACCTCTTTATGCAACGCGTTCAAGAGGATGCAATCTGGACACTTTTTGATCCTTATGATGTACGAGAGCTGACAAACCTCTATGGAGACGATTTTAACAAGCGTTATAGAGAATTAGAACAAGATGAAAGCCTTATAAAAGAGAAGATAAAAGCAAAAGATTTATGGAAAAAAATTCTTACTTCTTACTTTGAAACTGGCTCACCATTCTTATGTTTTAAAGATAACGCTAACCGTGCAAATCCAAACGACCACTTTGGTGTTATACGAAGTTCTAATCTCTGTACAGAAATTTTTCAAAACACACAGCCAAATCACTATAAAATAAAATTTATCTTTGAAAATGGTGAGAGTGTTAGTTATGAAGAGAATGAAATAGTTACGGTTGATAGTGGCATAGAGAAACTAGCGAAAAAAGTAACTGCACTCGATTCGCTTGGTGGTATGCAAATTTTTGTTGTTGAAAAAGAGAAAATAGACGGTGCAACTGCTGTATGTAATCTTGCTTCAGTAAATCTCTCTAAGGTAAATACAAAAGAGCAGATAGATAGAATTATTCCTACTGCTATTCGCTGTTTAGATAATGTAATTGATCTAAATTTTTATCCTGTTGAAAAGGTAAAACGAACAAATATTAGAAGCCGTTCTATTGGTCTTGGTGTTATGGGTGAAGCACAAATGCTTGCAGAAGCTGGCATTATGTGGGGAACTCAAGAGCATTTTGATAAAATAGATGAAGTTATGGAAGCAGTTTCATACAATGCTATCTCTGCATCTTCTGACCTCTCTTTAGAAAAAGGTGCCTATCCTGAATTTGAAGGGAGTAAATGGAGTAGGGGAATTTTTCCTCAAGATAACGCTAATGCAGAAGTTATTAATCTTGTCGATCGTGGTGGACTTTTTGCTTCAAAGTATGAGTGGAATGCACTTCGTGAAAAAGTAAAAAAACAGGGAATGAGAAACGGTTACCTTATGGCTATTGCACCAACAAGTTCTATCTCTATACTTACAGGAACTACGCAGGCTATTGAGCCAGTATTTAAACGCAAGTGGTCAGAAGAGAATTTAAGTGGACTTATTCCTGTGGTTGTTCCAAATCTCTCTCCTGAGACATGGAGTTACTACACACCAGCATATGATTTAAACCAAACTCTTTTAATAAAAGCAGCAGCTATAAGACAAAAATGGATAGATCAAGGACAATCACTCAATATCTTCATTACACTTGATAAAGCAAGTGGAAGATACCTCAATGAAATATATATGCTTGCTTGGAAATTAGGTTTAAAATCTACTTACTATCTGCGTTCACAATCACCGGAGATGACAAATGATGTAGAAGACAGATCTATGGAATGTATAGGTTGTCAATAAAAAATAAGAGTGTTATAATATAGATAATAAACTATAAAAGGAATGTAACCATTAGCTAATACTTGACAAAATGTATAATTATATAATATACTTTTGTTATGTATTCAATAGGAAAGTTTAGCCAACTGATAGGCAAAAGTGTATATACTTTAAGAGTTTGGGAGAAAAATGGTAAATTAATCCCTGCATATAGAACAAAAGGTAATCAAAGAATGTATAGTGAAGCTCAATTAAATGAAGTTTTACAAATACAAGCACCATCAAATAAAATAAATGTAGGGTATGTAAGAGTATCCACTAATCATCAAAAAGATGATTTACAAAGACAATATGAAATGATGGAATTATATTTATCTCAACAAGGAGAAGAGTTTAAAATTATAAGAGATATTGGAAGTGGTATTAATTATAAAAAAGCAGGTTTAAAAGAATTATTGAAATTAATATCTAACAATCAAGTAGATAAGCTTTTTATATCTTTTAAAGATAGATTAGTACGATTTGGTTTTGAGCTGATAGAAGAGATATGTAATTTGCATAATGTGAAAATAGTTGTCATTAATAGTTCTGAAGATACATCAGATGAACAAGAAATGATAGAAGATATTATGAATATTATACATGTATTTTCTTGTAGAATAAATGGCAAAAGAAGTCATATTAATAAAAGGATTATAGAAAACTTGATAAAAGCTAATAAAACTTAATATAATGCTCTTATAAATAAAAACGGAGATATATTATGTTACTAGCTCATAAATTAGAACTTTATCCGACTAAAAAACAAAGTGATTATTTATTTCACTGTGTAGCTAATAGAAGATATATGTATAATCAGCTAGTAGAATATTATAGAGAACACGGAAAACTTACTAAAAAAGAAAGTGTTGAGATTGTAAAAGATTATAGAAATAATTTTGAGTGGCTTCAAGATGTATCAACTAGAGTAATTAGAAATACTGTTGATGATATTGATAAAGCTATAAAAAGAGGGTGGACATCAGAAGCTAAAGCTAAAAGAAAAAAAGCCTTAGCTTGTGCTGTTACTGCTAAACAAAAAGCGAGAGCAGTTCATTATATGTTACCATCTTTCAGTAAGAGAGGCGTTAATGATAGTTTTGCTATAAGAGAGAAAGAGAAAATTAAAGTATCTGGTAGAAAGTTTAAATTTGAAAAACTACCTAAAGAATTAAGAGAGATAAAAATGAGAGAGTTAATACGATTTAATGGAACTGTTAAACAAGTAACTATCTCACATAGAGCTGGTAAATGGTTCGCTTCATTCTTAATAGAAACAGAAGACATAGAAAAACAAGAATCAAGTTTTGAAAGTGTTGGAGTGGATTTAGGTGTTAAAGAACTAGCTACATTATCAGATGGTAAAATATTCCCTGCTCATAAATCTTATAGTAAAAGAGAAAGAAAATTAAGACAACTTAATAAAAAACTTGCTAGACAAAAAAAGGATAGCAACGGATTTAAAGAGACTAAAGCTAAAATACAAAAACTACACTATTATGTTAGTGAGAGCCGTAAACAAGCACTTCACGAGCTTACAAGTTGGTTAAGTAAAAACTATAAAAGAGTAGCTATTGAAGATTTAGCACCATCAAATATGGTAAAAAATCATAAGTTAGCTAAATCAATTATAGATGCTGGTTTTGGTATGTTTAAAGAACAGATGGAATATAAATGTGAAATGTATAATACTGAACTTGTAATAGTTGATAGATGGTATCCATCATCTAAAACTTGTTCAAATTGTGGAAAAGTAAAAAAAGAATTAAAACTAAATACACGGACTTACACTTGTGAGTGTGGACTAGTTATTGATAGAGATTTGAATGCAAGTCTAAATATCAATAGATGGCGACCCGTTTAAGCGACATCTAAAACGGAAGTGGAGAAGTGATATTGTTCGCTCTGTGAAGCTTCAATAATATTAACATAAATCACTTACTACAAGACTTATTCTTAGGTTTTGTTAGTATTTTATGAACGGATAGGTGATGAATTATAAAGTTGTGAGTGAAATATTAGGTTTTAAAGATATGCAAGAGATTATTATAGAGCCTATTGATGATTTTTTTTCAAAAATGAGCGATGCTAATAATAAAAATATATCTTTTATTCTCATCAATCCACATCTTTTACGAGAGTATTCTTTTACTCTTCCAAAAGATATAAAAGCTCTTTTAAAAATAGACAATAACACAAATATAACGGTCTATAACATATTACTTATTCAAAAGCCACTGGAAAAATCAACTATAAACTTTTTAGCTCCAATAATTATAAATAACGATAACAAAACAGTTGCTCAAGTCGTTTTAGAACCAAAGCAAAATCCTGATTT
>WFNM01000041.1 GCA_015488615.1 Sulfurimonas sp. | reverse complement strand
TTTTTATGACTCTTTTTATACGCTCTTTTGTGATGTCGCTTATCTTTTTATAACCTGCTTTATAGGCTTCACTCTTTTCATCTGTGGCTTCTGGGAGTTGCACTAAGATATATTTTCTATTGCCCCCATCTTCTGCGTTTAAGTCCATAACTGCATGAGCCGTTGTGCCACTTCCTGCGAAGAAGTCTAGGATAATGTCGTTATCTTTTGCACATAATTGAGTTAAAACTTTTAATAAATCAACAGGTTTAGGTGTATCAAACAAAACTTTTTCATCAAATAAACTTTTAATTTTATTTTTTGCTATTTCTGTTGTAGCTACTTCTTCAGCAAATAAAATACTTTCAGGTGTTAATCCTCTTTCTTTTGCATCTAAATATGTTTTTACTCTAGGAACACCTAAACCTTCTTTTCCAAACCATATTTCATTATTTGCGATGGCATTATTCATTACATCTTCTGTGTATAACCAACATCTTCCACTCTCTAGTTTATGGACTTTTCCACTTGGTGCAACTAAGTCATAAAACTGTTTTTTTGTACCATGCCCTGCTTGTGCAGTTGCTGGGTCTGATTTCCATAATCCCAAAGGGTCATTATCTAAGTTTTTATAACTAGCTAATGCTTTTGCATTCATTGGCAATTGCTGTAATGCTTTATTATTTGAATCTTTTATTTTAGTATAACAAAGTATATAATCATGTCGAACCGATACAACTTTTCTATTTTCTCTGTTAGTCCTCTTTTCCCAAATAAATGTAGCCACAAAATTCTCTTCCCCATAAATCTCATCCATAACTTTCCTCAAATTATGCACTTCATCATCATCTATACTCACAAAGATAACACCATCATCTTTGAGTAGGTTTCTACTGAGCCACAAACGCGGGTATATCATATTGAGCCAGTTTGTGTGACGGCGTCCTGTGCTAGAGGTTTTTGTACTTGTGTAGCCCTCTTCTCTTAGCTGGTCAGTCTGTAGCATGTAGTTTTGGATGGTGTCGCCCCAAGTGTCTTTATAGACAAAATCTTTGTCTTTGTTGTAAGGTGGGTCGATGTAAATCATTTTGACTTTTTTGTGGTAGGAGTTTTGTAGGAGTTTGAGAACTTCTAGGTTATCGCCTTCTATGAAGACATTATCCCCATCAAGTATAGTCCTGTCACTGTCAACTTTTAAAGTAGCGTTTGTTTTGGTTTTGATGGTTTTGTAGCACTCTTTTTTGCCAGACCAGTTAAAAGAGTAGTGTTCACTTTTCTCATCAACACTTTCACCTAAAATAGTTTTGAATTTGTCATAGTTTATACGACCATCTTCAAATATTTCAGGGAAAATATTTCGGAGTTCTTCTAACCTTTGTTGCTCTAAATCTTTACTCTCTAATTCCATACAAACAAACCTTTATTAAAAAATCGCATAAGCTGTAGATTATACCAAATTTATGCTAGAAAAGTTCTTTGGGCTAGGTATATCACGACTAAAAGGTAGAAACTCACCAAGAGATTTTTTTGTAGTCGCTCACTCACTCTATCTTTTAAATGTACCCCAATATAAACGCCAACTAAAGATGCTAAACCAATAGTAATGCCACTTGTATAATCTACATTACCTTTTAGTGCATGAGAAATTAACCCTGAGACTGAAGAGAAAACCACGAAAAAGAGTCCTGCTGAAATAGCCTTTTTGAGTGGTACATGTAAAAAACCCACCAGTATTGGAGTCAGCACTATACTTCCCCCTACACCGATAGTCATACTAATAGCCCCAAGAACGAAACCGATACTCACTAAAATAAGTGGATGCTTTTCCTTCTGCTCTTTACCTGCATCAACTTTGATAAAAAGACGAATTAAGGCAAAAATAGCAAAACTTAAAAAGATAATTTCTAAGATTTTCGGACTTAAGATTGAAGCGATAGAAGCACTTAAAAGTGCTCCAGAAAATCCTCCTACACCTATAAAAAGAACCATAGCCACATCTAGGGTTCCTTTTTTATTGTTGAGATAACTTCCATATATCGAGCTAAACACCATCTGTACTACAGAGATTCCCATAGCTACTTTTGTCTCATATCCTAAGAGTAAGAGTAAAGGCACTAAGATAGTACCACCACCAACACCAAAGAAACCAGAGACAATACCAACAGTAGCACCAATAAGTGTAAGTTCTAGCATAGTTTTCCTATGAAATTTTTACTGAATTATACCATTTTATTTTGCTTTGTGTTTTGTTAACGTATAATAAAAGTCAATTATTATAAAGGTTTATAATGTTAACAACTATTGAAAAAGCAGCTGAAAATTTTTGTATACACCAAATTAGAGAAAAACACACAGTAAATGATGGTATCACTAATAAGAGAACACTTATTGCTTATATTGATATAATTACAGAGAATACATCTAAGTATAGAGTATATATTGCTTCTGATGAGGCTTTTATGCAACGTGTCTCTTTTCTCTTCCTCGAAGAGAACGAGAGTGATGCAGAGACACTAAAAGATATGACATTAGAGACTGCCAATCTTATCATAGGAAGTGCAAAAGTTATTGCAGAAGAATCAAATTTTAATCCCTACACTATAGGAACTCCAAACTTTGAAAAAGTTGGTGATTTTGATTTTGACTTTGATGATGCCAAGACTATAATAGTGGGTAAAGATGAAATCACTATAGCTATTAAGGAAATACATGACTAAACCTAGTAAACAGTACCATTCAAGTAAAGAAAAAACCTACGATGAGGGGAAAGAACTTGCATGGATGGATTACTCAGGTATATTGGATATGGAAATTGAATTTGTTTCTGATTTAGGAGAGACTGAATTAAGTGTTCATGATATTCTTAAACTTGAAAAGGGGTCTATTATAGACTTAAAAAAGCCTGCAGGTGAGTCTGTTGAGTCTTATGTAAATGGCCGTATTATAGGCAAAGGTGAAGTCATGGTCTATGAGAAAAATCTCGCAATTCGTATAAATGAAGTACTAGACTCTAGTGCTGTTCTTTATTATCTTTCAAAAGAGAGACTATAAATGAAATACCTTTTCCTTCTACTACTTCCGCTCTCTATCTATGCTTCAAAAATACTCAGTTATAATATTTATGAGCGTAGTGATCGTGTTGATGTTATGATAACATTTGATACACCCTACTCAGGTATAATCAAACAGAGTAAGGGCAAAAATAAAATTATTATAAAACTTGAAAATGCAAGTATTGAATCTTCAAAGATTAAAAAAGTTAACTCTAATTATTTACACTCTTTAACTATTACTCCTCTGAAAAATGAAACTAAGATAGTGGCATTTATAGCAAATAATGTAAAATTTATCGCCTCTAAAACATCAGATGGTTATGGTTTAAGACTCCGATTTATGCAAGCTACTCCAGCAAAATCTATAGCACAAAAAAGTACGATTGCTACGGACCTCTCTGCTTTACCAACCAAACAAGATGGGGAAATGACTAAAAGTTACTATATTGTAGTAGCTATTTTAATTATAGGTATACTTATGCTTCTTGTTATCAAAAAGAAAATAGTAGCATCACCAACTCCCAAAAAGAAAGATTCATGGCTCTTTAATGCAGCACAAAAACAGATACATAAAAAAGAGGTTCCAACACCACAGAACACTACACAAACAGATATGGTCTCTATACGCTTTCAAAAAGCAATTGATACTACTAACAGTATAGTTATGCTAGATTTTGGTGAAGAAAGTTATTTAGTCCTTATGGGACATAGTAATATACTACTAGATAAATTTAAAGATGATAAACCGGCAACACAACAAGAATTTAATGAGATACTTCAAGAGAGAAATCAACTTTTAGAGGATTTTCTTGGAACTCCAGAAGAGCAAGGGTTTGGGAAAAATGATAGTTCTCATAAAGAGCCACTACAAGCATATAAAGAGAGAGCAGCCTCTTTAGTCTATGCAGATGAGAGCTAGGCTCCCTTCTTTCCTTGCAAGAAACGATCTTTAAGTAGCTTCTTAATCACTTTTATATGTTGTAAACTTAATTCGTATGAACTATCCATCTGCTTATTTGAGTGAAACACTTCTGTCACAGTAATTCCATATGGATCTTTTTTCTCTTTTGTAATTTTACCCTCTTCTATTGTATAAAGATAGAGTCTCTTACGACCAGTCTGAATATAGTAAGTAAGTATAATTTCATCAGAATGTTTCTTCTCTAGTGCGACGATAACTCTTTGATCCTCTTTATATTCATTAGTAAGCTTTAATAAATCCTTTGCATTCTCTATAGAGAGATATCCAATATAAAACTTATTGTAAAGGTCATGATAACGTTGTACTTTAAAAGTCATTAAAAAGTTAATATCAATGATATGTTTCTTATGACTTCTGATAGTCTTAGTAATCCAAGACATAGTGTTATAGTATCTAAACGGATGTAGTTTCAACTCATGAGCCTCTATCATACATCCACCTTTAATCTTCTCTTTAGGAAGTAGCTTACGCTTATCTTTAGCTATGATATACTCTAAAACATCAGTCGCTGAGAACTCTTTTGTAAACCATACCTTACAATAATCAGGGAATTGTTTTGTTCCGGTTGCACCATCATTTAATATAATAAGAGCTTTAATTTCATAGTTTGGAAAGATAATTTCTAAGAGTGCTTTTTTCTTGCGTAAACGCTTACGAAGCTTAAGAACATTTTTTACAAGAGTCATCTCTACAAAGTAAAGCTCATTATCCCTAGTAACAAACATCGCATCAAATTCACTTATCTCACGAGACTTAGTACGATAAACTATCTGCTCTTTTTCACTGATAGAAAGTGTATTTGCATAAGCCTTATGCTTATTTTGGTGAAAGCCTTTAAGAACAAACTTTGCAATGTTTTCATCCTTTTGTGCATAACGCAAAAGCTTCTCATAGACAAAGTTTTCAAAAGCCTCTCCCTCAAAAGAGCGAAAAGAACTCATATATGATGGATCATCAACACTAAGTCCTGCTGCTATAAGAGAGAGTAGATGTTTTGTATTATAATCATAATGAAAAATATTATCTGCTATATCAATGTTATCTAAATTTTGAATACTTTTACTAATTTCTAACATTTAAGCAAACTCCCCATTTCTAAAAAAATCATCGAGTACATCTCGATACTCTTGTATGTCACTAATACTATTAACTTGATTACGCAAAGTTGAAGCACCACGATAACCTTTTGAATATGTATGAGTATGCTTTCTAAACATAGGCACACCATGGGCACCATAAAACTCTATCATTTTATCAAAATGTTCCATAATAATCTCATGTTTTAGAGTAAAATCAATATGCTCTTCGCCTGAACGTAATTGATGAAAAATCCATGGTGCACCAACAGCTCCGCGACCTATCATCACACCATCAGCACCTGTATGTTCTAGTACCCATTTTGCCTTTGTATATGAGTCTATATCACCATTGGCAATAACTGGTATACTTACAGCTTCTTTCATCTCTCTTATCGCATCGTAATCAACAGGTGCCTTGAATTTACCTACACGAGTACGGCCATGCACAGCTATAAAATCAGCACCACTATCTTCTACTATCTTTGCTATATCAATATGGTTCTTTTTTTCAAAACCTAAGCGGACTTTGACACTAGTCATACTTTTATTAGAAGTATCTTTTATAGTTTTTATAATAGCACTCATCAAAGGAAGATCTAAAAGAAGTGAACTTCCACTTCCATGTCCAACAACCTTAGGAACAGGGCAACCACAGTTTAAATCTATAATATCTATACCCTCTTGAGTATTAAGTACTTCGACAGCACGCCTTGCCATATCCACTTCAGAAGCTGATATTTGTACAGAGTAAGGATCTTCTAAAGAAGATTTTTCCAACATATGAAATGTTTTTTCTGATCCGTGTGCTAAAGCATTCGAGCTTAGCATCTCACTCACGGTAAGGTCAGCTCCAAACTTTTTTACTACACTACGAAAAGGGAGATCTGTAAACCCAGCAAGAGGTGCTAGGACATAAAGAGGGTTATCGAAAGAGAGTTTTGTTTGCATAAATTATACAAACAACTCTATACTAAAGTTTTTATTGCATGCTTTAAGTGCACGATAAGCTTTAAAGTTTTGATATTCATTATCGTGTGAATTGTCTAGTATCTCATCAACTGGAGACAACATCTCTAAATCAAAGAGTGTATAAAGATAAGCATCTATTGCATCTTCATTTTCATCACTTAACATCTCAAAAAGGCGGATGCGCTGTTCAGGAATCATACCATCTTTTGCAACAATACGGGAAAGTTTTATAAACTCTTTTTTAGTAAAATCTAATGTTTTAACAAGGACAAGTAACTCTTCTGTATTCATGTCAAGAGTATATTCAGGTGCATTCACACGAGCGATAATGGAATAAAGAGACTCTTTTGTAAGCAGTGTTTTATATTTTTCAATATTTGAAAAAGCAGCAGTTTTCACATAGTCAACAAAAGCTTCTTTACGTAAAACATCTGCATATTGAGTACCATCTGAAAGTATAGTTTCAGCACTGAGTTCACCTTTTTTATACTTATTTCTCTTGTTTTGAAGAACGAGTTCATTTTCATTACGAAGGTTAAATGGTTTAAGATCTACTACATCTCCGGCTTTTACCTCTTCTATTATTTTCAGAACACCATCAATTTTTTCATTTCCAGTAAGTGAAGTTGTATTTCCAATTGGAAAAAGTGCAGTATTCTCAAGAAGTGTACCTAAGAGAGTGTATCTTTCTGTTTTAAAAGTATGACTTCTGCTTTTTTTCCCAAGATATGCTTCTACGATAGCATCAATTATTTTATCAAAGTCTTTTTCATACTTACGAAGTTTCATTGAACCTAGTAAAGAATAAAAAGACATATGCAAAACACTAGCAAGGTAGAGTATGCCAAGAGGTACGACAACCCAAATTGCTATGGAAAGAGCAGGTAACGGAATACCAAAAAAATCAAGTGCTATTGTCCCTTGTGTAACATATGAAAACACATATGCTCCTACTAATCCCATTAAAATGAGTGCGGCTATTGTATATCTTTTGATGTACATTTAAATATCCTTATTTAGATTTTTCTACAATTTCTCTACAATCGATACAATAAATTGCATGAGGTTTTACTTTTAAACGCTGAAAACCAATAAGATCTTCACACATTTCGCAAATACCATAACTACCATTTGCTATTTTACCCAAAGTAACTTCAATTTCTCGTAATTCTTGCATTTGTTGCATTACAATTGCACTCTCAATCATAGAATCGTTATTTACAGAGGCATGATCGCCCTCATCATTTAACTCTAAGTTATTTAAGCTATTAAGCTCACTGTTTCCACTATCAATATTTTTACTGATCTGTTCTTTACGATTTTCTAAAATCTCTTTGAAATAATTCAATTCACTTGTTTGCACGGATATAACCCTTTTTATTTATGATATGGATGATTTGTTAGTATGGAAAAACCTCTATAAATCTGTTCTAGTAAAACTACTTTCGCTATTTTATGACTCATAGTGATTTTCCCTAAACTTATGACAGCATCACTTTTTTTTAAAAAGTCCTGCTCAAAGCCATACGCACCACCTATGAAAAATTTAATTGACATTTTACCATTTAAAAGCTTACTAAATTCAAAACTGTCTACAATTTTTCCATCTGGGTGCAAAGTTACACTATAACAAGAGCTAATATGAGGTTCTAGAGCCTTAGTGTAAGCCTTCTGTGCAGCATAAGATGAAATAGTGTGTGCTTTTGTTACATCTTTGTTAAAAATTTCAGTATCTTTCACTTTTGCGAAGCGACTTATCATTTTTGTTAACTCTTTATTAAGCGGATCATACAGACTCTTCTCTTTTCTAGCGATACTTACTATCTCAACATTCATAATAAAAGCCCACTTCCAATGACATTATATGTGACATTTATAAATTTATCGTCTAGTTTAACGCCACCAATTGCAGCGACTAAATGTTCTGATTTTTTGGCAATAACATCTAACTCATCACCAAGTGTTTCGAGTATATCCTTTTTCGTACTTGTACTTCTAAATGCACCAAGCCCTATATAGTTTAAATCTAAATTATTAGCTTCTAAAACTTCTTCTTCATTATGTGTAGAGATACCAAGAATTTTATCCTCGGTAACAACAGACCTAAGAATTTTTACAGCCTTATAAATATCTGTATCAATAGCTCTAAGATCTTCTTGACCTAAATGTACACCATCACAGTACTCTATGAGTTCATAAGCATCATTAACTATGAGAAAGCCATCATAAAGCTGTCGTATTTTTATAAGTTGATTTTTGATGTATTGTATGTCTGCATTTTTGTTGCGATATTGAATTATTTCAGCACTATTTTTTACAGCAATTGCTATGTACTCTTCAAGAGTTACCCCTCGAGAGTCAAGCATATCTTGATCGCAAAGGGCATAGAGTTTCATAACTTTAAGCTACTTCTCTTTTTAAAAGTGTGAAAAGATCGGCTAAAGTCTTTTTGAGTTCATTACGATTTACTACCATATCAATAGCACCATGTTCTAATAAGAACTCAGCACGTTGAAATCCATCAGGAAGAGCAGAACCAATAGTCTGCTCGATAACACGCTGACCAGCAAAACCAATAAGAGCACCAGGCTCAGCGATAATAATATCACCAAGTGTAGCAAATGAAGCAGAAACACCACCCATAGTAGGATCAGTTAAAACTGAGATATATGGAAGGTTGTGTTTTGCAAGTTTTGCTAAGGCTGCTGAAGTCTTACTCATCTGTAAAAGTGAGAAAGTTGACTCTTGCATACGAGCACCACCTGAAGCAGAGAGAATAACAAGTCCCTCACGATTTTCAATGGCACGAGTAATTGAACGGACAATTTTTTCACCTTCAACAGAACCTAAAGAGCCACCCATAAATGCGAAGTCAAAGATAACAACTTGAACAGATACTCCATTCATTTCACAGCTTCCAGAAACAACAGATGACTTTCTACCTGTTTTTTTAAAACCCTCTTCTATTCTCTGTTTATAAGGTTTTTTGTCAACAAAGCTAATAGGGTCAACTGGCTCAAGAGAAGCATCATGTTCTACAAATGTCCCCTCATCTGCAAGAAGTGCTATACGTTCTTTCACACCAATACGAATATGATAACCACATTTAGGGCATACATAGTTTTGGTTTTCAACTTCTTTATAGTACATAGTTGAGTGACAAGATTTACACTTAATCCAGTGTGAAGATGCCTCTTCTTTTACAGGTTGTTTATTATCAAAAGTTTTATTAAATAGGTCAAGTAGGTTCACAAAAAATCCTTAAATTATAAATAGCATTTATTATAGCTAATTTATACTTAGATTAAAAAGTTTTTAGAAAAATTGTTATATTTGTTGAAGAGAAAGAAGGTTACCCCTCATGAGAGGTGTAACCAGTAAAGCCAATTTTGTAGTTCTATTTTAGTAAAGACTCTGCTATACTTCTTGCAGCTTCACGACCGTCAAATGCAGCCGTAACAACTAAATCAGCACCACGAAAACAATCTCCTCCAGCATAAATACCAGAAGTACTTGTTTCATGAGTCTCTTCATCTATAATAATCCCACCCCAAGAGTTGGTCTCGATGCCATTTTCAGCTAAGAAAGATGGAACAACTGGATCAAACCCTAGTGACATTATAACGATGTCTGCATTTACTCTTGTCTCAGAACCTTTCACAATTTCCATACGTTGACGACCATCTTCACCCTTAGTGCCAAGAGTAGTTCTCACTATTTCAACAGCGATAGCTTTGCCATCTTCATCTAAGATAATCTCTTTTGGAGATGCAAGGAAAGTAAAGTCAACACCCTCTTCCATTGCATTTTTATACTCTTTCTTAGATCCTGGCATATTGAGTTCATCACGACGGTAAAGACAAGTAACAGACTTAGCACCCTCGCGTTTTGCAGTACGAAGACAATCCATAGCAGTATCACCACCACCAATTACAACTACATCTTGATCTTTAAAATCAAACTTTTTATCATAAGAAGTTTTGAAGTTTTTCTTTTGAATGTTTGTAAGATAATCCATAGCAGCATGTACATTAGATGCCTGCTCACCTGCAAGACCTGCAGACTTTGCTTTTGTAGCACCGACACCGATAAACATCGCATCATGCTCATTTGCTATCTCTTCAAAAGTTTTATCTTTTCCAACTTCACAGTTAAGTACAAGTTTCATACCAGCTTCTTCTAAAAGTGATACACGGCGTTCTACTACTTTTTTGTCTAGTTTAAAATTAGGAATACCATATGTTAAAAGTCCACCAGCACGGTCAGCTCTCTCATACATAGTCACACCAACACCAGAACGTAAAAGATAAGTAGCAACGGAGAGTCCAGCAGGACCAGATCCTATAACCGCAACTTTCTTATCAGATGTTATACCTGGAAAATCAGGAGTAAGACCAGCTTTAAAACCCTCTTCTGTAATATGTGTCTCGATACTACCAATAGTAATAGCACCATGACCATCATTTAGAGTACAGTCACCCTCACAAAGTCTATCGTGAGGACAAACGCGACCCATAACCTCAGGGAATGGTGAAGGCTCATTTGAGAGCTTAAACGCAAACTCTAAATCTTTCTCAGCGATTGATTTTAACCACTGAGGAATGTAGTTATGGAGTGGACATTTATTTAAACAAAATGGATCTCCACACTGTATACATCTATCACTCTGATTTGCTGCATCATCTTTGTCAAATACTTCGTAAATCTCACCAAAATCTTTAGTACGCTCAACGACTAATCTTTTTGATGGATCAATTCTTTCTGTAGTTAAATATTCTCTCATAATTATTAGTCTCCGTTCTCTAAGTTAAGTGGTAATTTTGTTAAATTTTTCGGTTTTACTAACCAGAAGTTACGTACTTCAACACGGAAGTTTTCAAGTAAATCTTTTGCTTTTTGGCTACCAGTTTCAACTACATAGTCTTTAAGAAGACGCTTAAGATAGTGACGAGCTTCATCACCCTCATCTGTATCTATTCTTACCGCTTCAACGAGCTCATGGTTTACATTTTCAACGAACTTATGCTCTTTGTCATATACAAAACCAACACCACCTGTCATACCTGCACCAAAGTTGATACCAGTAGAACCAAGGATAACGACAACTCCGCCAGTCATATACTCACAAGCATTGTCTCCAGTTCCCTCTACTATAGCAAAAGCACCTGAGTTACGAACAGCGAAACGCTCACCTACCGCACCAGAAATGTAAAGCTTACCGCCAGTTGCGCCATAAAGACAAGTGTTACCACCAGCTGCATACTCTTCACCCTCATTCTTAGAAGTGATGATGATTTTACCACCATTCATACCCTTACCGATGTAGTCATTTGCCACACCATCTAGGTATATAGAAACACCTGGAGCTAAAAATGCACCAAGAGCTTGACCTGCTACACCTGTAAGATTCATCTTAATAGTGTCAGCTTTAAGACCATCATCTCCATAATACTCAGCAATTTCACCAGAAACCAATGCACCAAAACTACGGTGAACGTTTTTAATTTCTCTTTGAATTCTTATCGGTTGGTCTGGGCTTTTTATAGCTACCATCGCTTCTTTAAGAACATCTTTTTCAAAAGTATTATCATCAAAAGGATAATTAAATCTCTGTTGGTGAGTATTTACACCCTCTTCTTGGTGAAGAATGGAACTAAAATCAAATTTTTGAGCAAATGCATCATCTTTTACTTTAAGAAGATTTACTTGACCTATCATCTCTTCCATAGTTTTATAACCTAGTTCTGCCATAATAGAACGGATGTCTTCAGCTAAAAGTGTAAAGTAGTTGATAACTTGATCAACATGCCCTTTAAAGAACTCTTCACGAAGTTTTTCGTTTTGAGTTGCTATACCTACAGTACATTTGTTTACATGACAGATACGAAGCATTTTACAACCAACGATAGTAAGAACACCAGTACCAAAGGCAAAAGACTCAGCACCTAAAAGTGCCGCTTTTACAACATCAAGACCAGATTTTAGTCCACCATCAGTTTGGAGTTCTACAAGTCCACGAAGGTTATTTGCTTTAAGAGCATTGTGAGCTTCACTAAGACCTATTTCCCATGGATTACCAGCGAACTTAAGTGATGTAAGAGGTGCAGCACCTGTTCCACCATCACCACCAGAGATGATAATCTTATCTGCATAAGCTTTTGCAACACCTGCAGCAATAGTACCAACACCAACAGTAGAAACAAGTTTCACAGCAACACGAGCTTTAGGGTTTACTTGTTTCATATCGAAAATAAGCTGTGCTAAATCCTCAATAGAGTAAATATCATGGTGTGGAGGAGGTGAAATAAGTGTAACACCTGGAACCGTATGACGAAGTTTACCGATTAATGCAGTAACTTTGTGACCTGGAAGTTGTCCACCCTCACCCGGTTTTGCACCTTGAGCAACTTTAATCTGAATCTCTTCAGCTGAACGTAAATACGCTGGAGTCACACCGAAACGACCTGATGCGACTTGCTTGATCTTAGAAACTCTTTCAGTACCAAAACGGGCTTTATCTTCTCCACCCTCACCAGAGTTTGACTGACCACCAATGCGGTTCATAGCAATAGCTATAGTCTCATGAGCTTCAGGGCTAATTGATCCAAGACTCATTGCAGCAGAGGCGAAACGTTTAAATATCGCTTCTTTTGATTCAACTTCTGAAATGTCAATAGACTTTCTATCTGATTTAATATCAAAGAAATCACGGATAAACTTAAGTCCGCGTTTATTTACTAAATCTCTTAGTCTGTTGAAATCTTCTTTCTTTCCACTATCTGCAACTGCATGAATAGCATGGATAACAGCAGGACCAAAGTCGTGATGCTCTTGACCTGTGTAGAACTTATAGTATCCACCGATGTTAAGTGGGAAAATTTTCTTAAAGCCATCGTTCTTAAACGCAGACTTATGGAACTTCTCAATTCTTTCATCAATATCATCATAAGTAAGACCAGCGATAGCACAGTGAGAAGTCTCAAAACAATCTTTTACTATCTCTTTACTTAGACCCATAACATCAAAGAGACCTGAGTTTCTGTAAGATGCAATAGTCGCAATACCCATCTTGGACATAATCTTTAAAAGTCCACTATTAAGAGCTACATGTACTGCTTTATAAGCTTCCCCGCATGTTAAGTTTATTACTTTTGATTTTGCTAGTTGTGATGTTACAGTTGCAAAAAGTAGGTTAGGATAGATTGCAGATGCACCATACCCTATGAGAACTGCTGCTGAGTGAGAGTCTATAACTTCACCAGTAACAGCTATCATAGATACTAAATGACGAACTTTTTCTTTGAGTAGTGCAATATTTAAACGACCAATAACCATAGCCATAGGAATAACTTTTGTATGCTCATCAAACGCAGCATCATCAAGAATCACTATACGAGTGCCCTCAGTTTTTACAGAGTTTATAACTTTCTCTATTAAAGCAGAAAGCGATGCTTTGAGATCGCTTGTATATGCAGTTGAAAATGTAGTGTTATGATAAAAAGCTTGATACCTTGGTGATGATTTATCACCAAAAGATTTTAATACTTCTAGTTTTTCTCCTGTAATAATAGGAGAGATAGACTTAAGTCTATGTGCATGTGTAGGAATTTCGTCTAAGATATTGTGTACTTCACCAAAACCAGTGTTTAGACTCATAACTACTTTTTCGCGGATAGGGTCAATCGGTGGGTTCGTTACTTGTGCGAACTTCTGCTTAAAGTAGTCCGTAAAATTTCTTTGCTTTTCTGAAAATGCAGCTAAAGGAGTATCATCACCCATAGAACCAACAGCCTCTTTAGACTCTTTCATCATTGGCTCTATAACTTGCTCTACAATCTCTTGTGTAACATTAAAGAACTTCTGCTTTTTAACAAGTACATCTTCATCCATCTCATCACATGTTGAGTACTGCTCTTCTACATGCTCTTGAAGATAAATCATATGCTCATTTAACCACTTCATATAAGGGTTAGTAGATTTTAGATAATCATCTATTTGGTTTGATTTGAGTAACTTACCAAACTTCAGGTCAAGTCCTAACATCTCACCAGACTGTAAACGTCCACGCTCTTTGATCTCTTCTTCAGCGATGTCAACAACACCATATTCAGAAGCGATTAAAAGGTTATCATCTTTAGTAACGATATACTTTGAAGGACGAAGACCGTTTCTATCTAGTACACAACCGATATAACGACCATCAGTCACAGAGAATGCTGCAGGACCATCCCATGCTTCAAACACAGTCGAGTGATACTCATAAAATGCACGAAGTTCAGGATCCATATGAGGAGAGTTCTGCCAAGCTGAAGGGATAACTGCACGAACAGCCTTAAAGAAATCCATACCATTAACGATAAGAAACTCAAAAAAGTTATCTGCTGATGCAGAATCTGAAGAGTTAAGTTGAAGAATAGGTAAAATTCTAGCAATCTCTTCATCTGTAAATACATCAGACTTAATAGACTCAGATTTGATCTCTACATTTATACGGTTACCCTCTACAGAGTTGATCTCACCATTATGTGCTACTGCACGGAATGGTTGTGCTAAACGCCACTCTGGAAGTGTGTTTGTTGAGAAACGCTGATGAAAGAGTGAAAAAGAGATTTTAAACTTTTCATCTTGAAAGTCTTTATAAAACTCTTTGATATGCGTTGGCATAACAAGACCCTTATATGAAAGAACTTTTGAACTCATAGAAGCGATGTAAAAATCTCTATCATCTATAAGCTTATGCTCTGCTTCTTTACGAGAAAGGTATAAAAGAGCATCAAATCTGTTTGTCGCCATAATAGAGTTAGGAACGATAAAGAGTTGCATAATGTTTGGAAGTGAAGCGATAGCTTGGTCACCAAGTGCGTTTATATCTACAGGAACTTCACGACGAAGTACTATTTTAAGGTCATTGTTTGCACAGATAGCCTCTAGTACATCCAAGTGCTTAAGCTCTTTTGTAAAGATAGATGCTACTGCAAACTGGCTTGATAACTCAACGCCAGCTTTCTCCGCAGCATCTACCATAAACTCTGTAGGCATAGAGAGGAGTAAACCACTACCATCACCTGTTTTACCATCAGCAGCAACTGCTCCACGGTGCATCATACGCTCTAACGCAGTAACTGCATCATCTAA
>WFNM01000040.1 GCA_015488615.1 Sulfurimonas sp. | reverse complement strand
GATGGGGTGCTTGTAAAGACAAATGACACTACCACTATAGAAGATATTAATAAAATGGTAAAAAATAAATCAGCTTGGATAAGTAAAAAGCTCAATATCTTCAAAAGGGTAGCAATCAATAAAGATATTAGCACTGGTTCAAGGCTTTACTATATGGGTAAAAGCTACTATGTTGAAATGTTTCAAAATGAGACTGCTGATACTATCACGATAAACTTCACACACTCTAAGTTTCATATAACAACCCCACCTAAATATAAAGTAAGTGGGCTTAATGAAGCAATAGAAAACTTCTACAAGCAAAAGGCAATAGAAAAAATTACACCACTTACTAAGAAGTGGGCTAAAATAATGGATGTTGAGCCTGAACACATTAGTTTTAGATACTCCAAAAAGAGATGGGGAAGTTGTAGCTCAACAAATCGTATCTCATATAACTATCATCTTGTTAAACTATCTTCTTCCTTGATTGAGTATGTTGTAGTACACGAATTAGCTCATATTACTTTTGAGAATCACTCTAAGGATTTTTGGAAATTAGTTCATAAACATTTGCCAGATTACAAAGTAAAAGAAGATAAGATTAGAGTGTTTGAGAAGCTGATTTAATTTAGTAATAGTTTGTTTTATATATGTTGAGAAAGTACGGTGTTTGTGGAGTAGGTTGATGTTATTGTAAGTGGTGACCCCGAGGAGAATTGAACTCCTGTAACATGGATGAAAACCATGGATCCTAACCGCTAGACGACGGGGCCACTAAATATTGTTATGGTGTCCTGTGATGGATTCGAACCATCGGCCACATCATTAAAAGTGACGTGCTCTACCAGCTGAGCTAACAAGACATTTTGTCTCTTATTTGTTAAGAGGTTGAAATTATAGACAAAAATGATTTGGATGTCAAGAAAATAAAGTACAAATTACAAAATTTATTTTTTTAAACAATTATGTACACATTATCTTAGTAAATAATATTATAAAAATTGTAATGTAACAGTAAACATTAATAATAACTTATGTATACTTTGCCTGTATTTTAAAACAAAGGACTTTAATGAATAAGTTTGTAAAAGTAAGTTTAGTAGTATTAGCTGCTTCTGTGTTAGCAACTGGGTGTGCTCAAAAAGTAAGAATTAAGGCACTTAATCCTGCTGAAGTTGGTGCAATGGCATCTAAGAAAAAAGTTGCAGTAAGCGAATTTAAAAACGATAAAATTGGCTTATCAGGAAAGATAGAAGCTCAAATTGCAAAGCAAAAGCTTGATAAAAAACGCTATTTTACTGTAGTTAGTAGAAAAGATATGAACAAAATTATTGCTGAACAAAAACTTCAGTCATCTGAAATGATGGATGAGGCTACTGCAGCAAAAATTGGTAAAGTTATAGGTGCTCAAGCTATTATTAGTGGTGAGGTTGCTTCAGCTAATGCTGAAAGTGGTTCATACCAAGAAGATAGAGAAAAATGTCTTCAATACTATAAAGATGGTGGATGTGCAAAGTATAGATACTATAAAGTAACATGTAAAACTACACAGGCTTCAGTATCTGCTAATATTAATATTGTTGATGTTGAAAATGGAACTGTGATTTATGGTGACACTATTACTAAAGACTATAGTGCAGACTCTTGTAAAAATGGAAATACTAGCCTTGGTCTGTTAACATTTCAGGGATCACCAAAACAGATTCTTTCTAAGTCACAAGCACTTAATATGTTAGCAGGAAGCATTGCAAATGAGTTTGTATATAAGCTTACTCCAAATTATATTTATTTCAATGTAGCACTTTTAGATACTATAGAACTAGATTCAGCAACTGATGCACAGAATAAAAAGTTTGAAACTGCATTAGTGTATATTAAAGCTGCACGTTATGACAAAGCTAAAAAACTTTTATCATCTCTTATGGATGAATTTGATGGGAAAAGTTATGTTGTTGCATATGTTGATGGTGTAGTTTATGAAGCGACAGGTAATTTTAACAAGGCAAAAGAAATTTACACAATAGCTGATGATGATACTGTTGAACCAGTTCCTGAAATTAACTCAGCGATGAAACGTATAGATTCTCTTATTGCAAAAAGAGAAGAAGCTAAAAAGCAGATGAATGCTAGATAAGCTTGCTTCTGTTCTAAAATATAACTTCTTAGTAGTTGCATTTGCACTGCTCTTTACTGCGTGTGGGTCAACACCTGCACCAGCAAAGAAAGTTACTCCTCCTCCAGCTTGGGTTTACTCCATACTTCCAGATGATACCAGCAAAAAAATGTACGGTTTAGGTATTGGAAATAATAGAGAAGATGCTATCAAAGTTGCTCTTAATGATATGGTATCACACTTAAGTGTAACTCTTAAATCTTCATTTAGAAGTAAAGAAAAAGTGACAAAATATTCTCAAAGTTCTGTTGTTACAAGTGATATTGAATCGTCTATATCTAATATAAAGATAAGTAACTACAAGGTTATAAAATCTTATAAAATCAGTTATAATAAGTTTGCAGTAATGATTGAGACAGATAAACAAAAGTTTGTAGCAGGACTTAAAGCAAATCTTAAAGATCAGGAAGAGAGTATCTCTCAACATTTACAGGGCATCCTCTCTCGTGATATTCTAACACGATATAATGTGGAAAAGTTATTAGCCAAAGAGGCTAGAAAGCTTAATACTACAGTAACAATAATCTCTATTTTAGACAAACAGTTTAATGCACAAAAAAATCGTAATTTTATTTTGAATGTGGAGAATCAGTACCTCAAGGAAGCGAACAAGTTGAAATTTTTTGTTCAAAGCGACTCCGCATCTATGCCATTTGCTAAGAAAATTCAAAATTTTCTTGCACAAAAACATTTTCAGGTTTCTTTAAAAAAAAGAGGTTCTATACTTCTCTCTGTCAAGTCAAAAAAAAATCTTAATAATAGTACATTAAAAATTGTAATTTTTAATGTCAATATAAGTGCTTATGACGGGAAAACAAGAATTGGTGGTAAAAACATTATTATTAAAGAACGATACAATGGTTCGATGATAAGTGCATATAAAAGTGCAGCTATTCATTTTGAACAAGATATAAAAACTCAAGGTATCAATAATGTTCTAGGAATTGATTTGGATATTGACTAATATTTAATCTCTATTTACTACAAAGTTCTATACTTACATAACTTAAAATCATATAAGGTTGTGTAAGTCATGATAAATAAAATTCAAGAAGTCAAAAAAGAAGTAGCTAAAGTAGTTGTTGGTCAAGAGCAGATGATAGATTCTCTGCTTATTGCACTTCTATGTGAGGGACATATCCTTATTGAGGGTGTACCAGGGCTAGCAAAAACTACTACCGTAAATGCCCTTGCTAAAGCTCTTGGTCTTAACTTCAAACGTGCCCAGTTCACTCCTGACCTTCTCCCTTCAGATATCTTAGGTGCGGAAATTTATGATCCTCAAAACAATCAGTTTAAGATAAAAAAAGGTCCTATCTTTACGAATCTTTTACTCGCAGATGAGATTAACCGTGCTCCAGCAAAAGTACAATCAGCTCTCCTTGAAGTAATGCAAGAAAAACAAGTAACACTTGGTGATACTACTTTTAAACTAGCTCCTCCATTTTTTGTAATGGCGACACAAAACCCAGTAGAGCAAGAGGGTGTTTATCAACTTCCAGAAGCCCAGCTTGATCGCTTTATGCTAAAACTTGTAGTTGACTATAACACTAAATCCGAAGAGTTAGAGATAGCTCGACGTATTTCTAGTGGAAAGTTTGAAGAGATAAATACAGTGCTTAGTGAGCAAGATATTTTAGAGCTTAAAGCAAAAATTGCCTCTATTCATGTAGATGCTGAAGTTGAAGAGTACATGATAGAGCTTGTAAATGCGACAAGAAATCCTAGTGAATATGGACTTAAAGATATTGAAGAGTTTATCCAGTTTGGTGCTTCTCCTCGTGTAAGTATTGATATGTTTAAAGTAGTAAAAGCTATGGCATTCATGAGAGGAAAAGATTTTGTGACACCTATAGATGTAGCTTATATTGCTAAAGAGTTGATGCGTCACCGTATCGTGCTTACTTATGAAGCAGAAGCTGAGGGTATTACTACGGATGAGATTATCCAAAAAGTACTTGAAGCGGTAGCTATTCCTTAGTCCTTTGCTCTCACTTCCTGCCTCTTGGGTCTCTCTTCTGTGCGAGGAGATTCAAAAAGAGTACTTCTTCGAGTTAGACAAGTTCGTAACTCATGAGTACAAAACAAAAACGATATTTCCCCCTGAAGATAAAATTTTTTATGCCTTTGAACTTCTCGCACCAGAAGATGTGAAAGTAGTCATACTTGGACAAGACCCTTATCACGGGAAAGGTCAAGGTCATGGTCTTGCATTTTCTGTATCTGCTACAACAAAAATTCCTCCATCACTGAAAAATATTTATAAAGAATTAGTAGAAGATATGCACTGTCCTGAGCCACAGGATGGTAACTTAGAGCAGTGGGCAAAAGAGGGAGTTTTACTTATAAACAGTGTGCTAAGTGTAGAAGAAGCAAAAGCGAACTCTCATAAGAAAAAGGGTTGGGAAATATTTACAGACAGTGTGATTCAAAAGCTCTCAGGGAAGTTTGAGCACATAGTATTTATACTTTGGGGTGGACCTTCACAGAAAAAAGAGCAACTCATCGATACCACAAAACATCTAGTCCTAAAAGCACCACATCCCTCACCACTCTCTTCTTATAGAGGTTTCTTTGGCTCAAAGCCTTTCTCTCAAGCAAATGCCTACCTCAAAAAACATAAACGCCAAGAGATAGCGTGGTGCCTTAGTGGACAACAAACTCTGCTGTAACAGCTAGATGATCTGAGTAGCCTCTGCCTTTATGCACACGAGGTTTACGACTCATCTGCCATCTGTAAATACCTCTGCCTTTAAAAAGATAAGCCGGTTTGTAGGACTCTATAGAGTGAGCTTTGTAGTGCATCCCTTTTTTATGAAGTAGAGAAGGGGAGATGAGGATATTATCAAGTGCTTCTTTTTTTCCTCTATAGATATAAGAGTAGCGTTTAGGCTTAGCTGTATCGTACCAGAGATTGTAAAACTCACCATAAGGAACATTTGCTCTAGTAGCACTCTCTTTATGCTCTAGCGTGCCTAACACATGGTTTATACCTGTTACTCCATTAGTGTCATTATGCTTGCGTTTGCGTTTAAATAGAATGTACTCTTCATAGTCCGAGTTAAAATCTCCAACAAGGATGATATTTTTTTTCTCTCCAAGCTCTCCTACTCGCTTCATTATCTTTTTTGCTGAAACTATGCGCATGCTCTCTGGTCCAGATTTCGCTTTCCAGTGATTGACAAGCACAAAAAACTCTTCGCCCTGAACACGAAACTTTGCCTCTAAAATATTTCTATATCTGTATGAAGATTGTACGGCTATCTCATGAGTGTAGACAAAAGGAATTTTACTGAGTATGGCTACTTTTATAGTGGTGTTTTTATAGTTTGCTATTTTGAAGTACTGGTAGTAAACACCATCGCGTTTAAGCTGCATACGAAGATCTTTGAGGGCTTGAAGTGACTCTATCTCTTCTAGTCCTATGATGTCTGCATCTATCTCTTTGATGACACGAGAGATGTTTTTGAGTTTTATTCTATAGTTTTTAAGATTCCATTTTGAGCGGGTGTTTGGGATGAACTCTTTGTACTCATGCCCATTTCTGTGCAAGTCAAAAAGGTTTTCGACATTATAGGTAGCTATTTTCAAGGTAGTTTCTCCAAAGAGTGTAGATAAAAAAAGGCTTAGTAGGAGAAGAACTCTCACTACTTGATGCCATTTAAACGCAGAAGTTGGTCTGTGTTTGGCTCTCTGCCCATCAGCTCTTTAAAAAGAACTGCCATGCTTTTTGCTCCACCACCATTGAGAATGACTTCGAGATACTTCTTTGCAGTTTTTGACTCAAAGATACCCTCATCGATGACAGCATAAAAAGCATCAGCACTCAGAACTTCTGCCCACTTGTAGCTATAGTATCCAGCAGCATAGCCACCTGCAAAGATATGAGCGAAACCATTTTGAAACTTGTTATACTCTGGCGTTTGGATAAGAGCAGTCTCTTCTCTGATGGCATTTAAAATATCTTGTACTTCCCCACTTGAATGTACTCCACTATGTACTTTTAGGTCAAATATTGAGAACTCTAACTGTCTAAGCATTCCCATTGCTGAGAGGAAGTTTTTACTTTTTACTAACTTCTCTATCATTGCATCTGGAAGTATTTCACCTGTCTCATGATGCTTTGCAAACATCTTTAGCACCTGTGGCTCATAAGCGAAGTTCTCTAAGAACTGTGATGGAAACTCTACAGCATCCCACTCAACGCCATTGACACCACTTACTTCGTTTTCATTGACTTTAGAGAGTATATGGTGGATGGTATGTCCCATCTCATGAAAGAGTGTGACAACATCATCGTGGCGAAGTAAAGAGGGCTGAGTCTCACTTGAAGCTGGGAAGTTACAAACGACAAACGCAGAGGCAAGTTGCTCTTCTCCTGCTTCATTAAGGCAGTGTGTTTGGTAGTTATGCATCCAAGCACCACCGCGTTTAGACTCTCTTGCTTCTAGGTCGAGATAAATTCTCGCACGGAGTGTGTCAGCCACATAGACATCATAAGAGAAAGCCTTTTCATGCCAAAGTTCTTCTTCTACTTTTTTAAACGCCATTCCAAAAAGCTTGCCTAAAAAGTCAAACATACCGTTTACAACTGATCGCTGTTCAAAGTAAGGGCGGTACTCCTCTTCATCTATATCGTACTGAGCTTTTTTAAGTATCTCACCATAAAACGCAGTGTCAAAACTCTGGAGTGGAGCAGGGGCAATAGCTTGAAGTTCTTTGAGTTCTTCTTTTGCTTGGTGCTTGGAGTTTTGAAGGAGGTTATCTAAGAAGCCTAAAACAGTTGCACCATCTTCTGCCATTTTACTCTCAAGTGAATAAGTGACATAGTCACTAAACCCAAGTAACTTACTCATCTCATCTTTAAGAGCAAGCATCTCTTCGATAATCTCTGCATTTTC
>WFNM01000039.1 GCA_015488615.1 Sulfurimonas sp. | reverse complement strand
GGAACAACAACTGGAAGCACAACAGGTGGAACAACAACTGCTGGAACAACGACAACAGCTCCAGCAAAATCTTTTGCTAAGGATGTTGTACCTGCATTAAACAAGTGTACTAGCTGTCATGGAAACTGGGGCTATAATGGAGTTAAACAACGTGTTGATACAGCAGCACCAGCAAGTTCAATACTTCTTCAAAAAGGTTCAGGTAGTATAAGCCATGGTGGTGGTCAACAGTTATCGGCAACTGAAGTTACAACTATTCGCGACTGGATTAGCCAAGGCGCTAAAAATAACTAGGAATTAGCTATGAGAAAAAAGATTATATTTTTATTCATTGTTACTCTTTCACTCATTGTGAGTGGATGTGGTGAAGATGAAGGATCGGCTACAAATGAAAGTAATACAACAGCACAAGGCTGGCACTTTCAAGGAAGAGATTGTCTGGCTTGTCATAATGTAGACCTTCAAGATAGTGAGCATCTTCTTGTTGGAGGGACACTTTATAAGTCTGCATCTGTAAGTAATCAAGATGATTTAAATAATGTTTGTGGTGGAGATTTTGTTATAAATTTTCTTGATGGAGGCGGAAACATAATTCAGAGTTCAAAAGATTATGAGGATGTGAATTCTAAAGGATACAAGGGGAAAGGTAATCTTTTCATTCTCCGTAGAAAACTCGTACAGTTTTCGCAGTCAACATATCACATACAGATAGCAGATAAAAACGGGGTTATTCTTGCTAATTCTGGGTATACTCATAATTTTACTACAGCAGATTATGACATAAATAATCCAGCAGATCCAGCAAATAGAGTTTCGTGTAATAGTTGTCATATAAAAGGTGGATATACAGCACCTCTTTATGTACAGCAAAATCCTTTAGTATGTAAATAGGAAGAAAAAATGAAAAAATTACTAAGTATAGTTTTACTATCAATCGCACTTTTTGGTGCACCAAGAGTTGGAGATAATGCAGTGAAGTTTGAACTGCCAGATCTTTATGCACAAAATAAGAGCCTCAAGAGTGAAAGTCTCAAGGGAAAAGTAGTCCTCCTTAACATGTGGGCAAGTTGGTGTGGTGGTTGTCAAGAGGAGATGCCTCTTTTTGTGAAATTGCAAAAAGAGTTCCCAAAATCAAAGTTTGAGATAGTCCTTGCAAACATAGATAATGAAGCAAAAAATGGAATAGATTTTCTCTCTAAAGTAGATAAAAAGAGAAGCTTAACTGCACTTTATGATGCAAAGAAAGTTCTTCCAAAAGAATATAAATGTCCAGGAATGCCCTCTTCGTTTCTCATAGATCAAAATGGTAAGGTAGTTGGTGTTTACATAGGAAGTCTTGACGAAGATGCAATCTCAAAACTTAAACTGACGATAAAAAAATTATTAGGGAAGTAGAGATGAAAACTACAAGCCTATTACTACTCACGGTGCTCTTTATGAGTGCCTGTTCAGAAAAACTTGTGCGGGTCATGCCCTATGAGAAGGAGTACTTCGCTCAAGATAAGATGAGCCTCTCCCCAATAGCAGAACGTGCAGAACAAGAGGGACATATTTTTCTTATTCGTGAGGCAAGTGCTGGTGGCGAGAGCTCTTTTCAAGGGGGATGCGGATGCAGATAAAATACTTACTTTTAACCCTAGTTTCCCTAGTAGCACTTGAAGTGCATAGTTTTGCTTCAAACCTCAAAGACAGTATGAGTTTTGGGTTTAATACCTATAATGACAATGCAGCTGTAAATGTCTACTCACCAACATTTTCTCTTTTTAAAAAAGTTTCTCATAATTGGATGCTTGGGCTAAAAATGAGGATTGATGGTATTACTGCTGCAAGTATTAGTAATGGTGCTAATGGTGGACATGTTGATACTGTTACGGGAGCATCAAAAAATGGAAATCTTTTTGATGATACTCGATATGCACCAACATTAATGGCAACTTATGATGATGGAGATAACACTCTTACTTTTGGTGCTTATTACTCAACTGAAAAGGACTATGTGGGAAAATCACTCTTTGTGAACTATGTTCGCCAGTTAAATGAGCAAAATACAGCACTTGGCATAGGCTTTTCACAATCCTTTGACAAATGGGATCCTATTTTTAAAAGAGCACTACCAAGAAGTAATCGTAATGAGAGAAAACTAGATCTCTCTATAAACCAACTCATCACTCCAAAGTTTTCTATGCAGGGAGTTTTTTCCTATATGTATAGTGAAGGGTTTTTATCTTCACCGTATCACTATGTACTCCAAGATAATATAGCGAAGTTTGAGAACTACCCTGCTCAAAGAACTGGAGAAGCCTTTTCGCTCAAGGGTGTATATCTTTTAAATGATGCAAACGCGATGAATGTTTCGTATAGATATTACACGGATGACTGGGATATCTCTTCTCATACTCTTAATATTGAAGAGTTACATGACTTTTCCCATAGCTTAACATCGGGTTTGCGTCTACGTTACTATACTCAAACAAAGTCTAACTTTGTCAAAGAGATAGGAAACTATCAGGTAAATGATAGCTATTTTGCTACGGACTACAGAATGTCGGCGTTTGACTCTTACACGATAGGAATTCCCTTCATTTATAAGGTAGGAATCAAGGACAAATTGACAGCAAGTATAGACTACTACCAGACTACGAAGAATGACTATATCAAAAGTTGGTATGGTGTTGATAGTATAAGTGCTATTTTTACCACCCTCAACTACGAGTTTGATTTTTAAGATGGCTTTTTTTGAGAATGGGCTTCGTGCAAAAGTGATGAGCACAGAGCTCATCATAGAAGCAGATCTCTCAAAAAAGATTCTTTTTGAAGCACTTGATCTTGTCAAGGAGTTTGAAGCAAAGTTCTCAGCCTACAAAGAGGACTCACTCCTCAGTAAAGTCAATGCAAATGCAGGGATAAAGGAAGTGAGTTGTAGCGAAGAAGAGAGAGAACTCTTTGCTAAGGCTCTTGAGATGGCAAAGCTTTCTAATGGCGTTTTTGATCCTACCATAGGAGTACTCACTCAAGGCACTTATGGCTTTGGAAAAAGTACCCAGAAGATACCGACTAAAAAAGAGCTTCAAAAGGCTAAAGAACTTGTTAATTACAAAGACTTTCTAGTCAATGAAGAGAATGTGTACCTCAAGAAAAAAGGTATGAGACTCGATTTTGGTGGCATAGGCAAAGGCTTCATAGCAGAGAAACTCATAGAATTTTTACAAAGTAGAGGTGCGAAAAAAGCTCTTGTAAACGCAGGGGGTGAGATCTGTACCTTCGGGAAAAACTACAACATTGCCATAAAAAACCCCTACACAGATGCAAACATCGCAGTCATAAAAACTTCTAAAACACCACTCACCCTCTCCACAAGTGGAGACTATGAACGCTTTATAGGCTCCAAAGAGAACCATCATATTTTAGATAGAAAAACCGCTTCTCAAAACCACTACTACAGTAGTGTCACTCTCATAAAAGATGGCACAGATGGCACACTCCTTGATGGTGTGGCCACACTTGTTTTTAATACACCAAAAGAGGAGCTAAGAGCTTTGGCAAAAAAGTACAATATCGCTATAATAGCCATAGAAGAAGAGGGCAGTCTACTTTTTGAGAATTTTAAAAGTTTAGATATTAGAGCTATAGAGTTGTATGCACTATAACAAGAGAACGAGATGAAAATTTTGTAGTCAGAGGAGAAAAGTTTTATTCTCCTATTGGGTACTGGAATATGATACCCATAAATGTATTGGGAGATACAAGTTCAAACCCACTTGTGAACTCTATGATTTATCCAAAATATACAACAGGTTTAGACCTCTCTTATACAAGTTATGGTGATACAGGGATAAAAGTAGATATGCTTGTACAAAAGCATCTGCCTACTATCCGTTTCTTTCATTAGATAAAGAGTTACAATTTATCTCTCAGCTTGATGTGATGGATGATATTGTCTCTGAAGATATTGATAAAAGTAAGCGATTAGGTGGACTTATCTTGAGGTACAATCTTGAAAATCTTGACCACTTTTTGATACATACTTGAAATGATTAATGGTATCTTAGACATAGCAAAGATTGAAGCTGGAAAGATGGAAGTGCACCCTGAGGAGGTGCAACTAAAAGATATAGTGCAAAGTACCTATACTATGCTCCAACCTCTTACAGATGATAAAGGTCTGGCATTTAAGATAGATACAGATGCTTATACTTTAGTGAGTTTTAAGACAGACCCTAAAGCATTTCAGCAGATAGTAACAAACCTTCTCTCAAACGCCATAAAGTTTACTCAAGAGGGTTCAGTAAGCATCGAGCTTTGGAGTGAAGAGTCTCAAGTCTGTGTACGAGTCAAAGATACAGGTGTGGGAATAAAAGAGGAAGATTTAGCCAAACTTTTTAGCGATTTTACACAGGTAGAAAATGTGATGCAGAAGAAGCATAAAGGAACAGGACTCGGATTCTCTTTGAGTAAAAAGATGGCTGAAATGCTTGGTGGGGATATGCAACTGAGTAGCGATGGTTTAGATAAAGGGAGTGAGGCTCTTTTTTGTTTACAAGTAAAATAAGATACAATACCCCATGGCATATAATTTAAAAGATAAACTAGTAGTGGCAGTAAGCTCACGAGCACTTTTTAATCTTGAGACAGAAAATGAGATTTTTGAGAGTGAGGGCTTGGATGCTTACTATAAGTACCAACTAGAAAACGAAAATAGACTTTTAGAAAAAGGGGTAGGGTATCGCATAGTCGAGAACCTACTTAAGATAAATAAGCACTTTGGCGAAGAGCAGAAGCAGGTTGAGGTAATCATCCTCTCAAAGAACAATGCTTCAATGAGTCTTCGTATAACAAACTCCATAGAAAAGTATGCACTAGATATTCTTCGTTCAGGCTGGACAAGTGGAAATGATATATCCACCTATCTCAAAGCCTTTAAAGTTGATCTCTTTTTGAGTGCAGATGATAGTGATGTTACAAACGCCATCAAAAATGGTGTTGCCGCAGCAAAAATCCTCCATACAAAAAATGAGATACATAGTTCACTAGGAGATCAACTCCGCATCGCGTTTGATGGAGATGCTGTACTCTTTAGTGAGGAGAGTGAACTTATCTATAAAGAAAAAGGGCTTGACGCTTTCATAGCTCATGAAAAAGTTAATGCAAATAACCCTCTTAAAAAAGGACCTTTTGCCAGATTTTTGATGTTGCTCTCAAACATCCAATCGAAGTTCCCAGAAGAAAACTCACCTATCCGTACAGCACTTGTTACAGCCCGCTCTGCACCAACACATGAGCGAGTGATAAAAACACTTAATGTCTGGAATGTCAAAATAGATGAGGCATTTTTCT
>WFNM01000038.1 GCA_015488615.1 Sulfurimonas sp. | reverse complement strand
TTTTTTGCTCGTGTGGCGTTTAGAGTAATAAACGGAGAGTCTCCTCGTGATGCCATAGAAAATGTAGCGGTAAGAATGAGTCCGTTTATCCAAACAAAAGTAGCTCAAGCTATAGCAAAAGCACAAGAAGAAGCGGATGAAAATTCTGCTTTACATAAAGAGAAGTTTGGCGATGACTTAGCTATTACCTCTATGGCAAAGCTTTGGGACATTGGCCGTTCTGAACCTATTAGAGTTGGTAAGGCAAGCCCCACAGAGGGAACACTACCTGGTTCTGTTTACTTTATACTCAAGTACTTAGATACAGAGGATGGACTCAACCGAGCATTAGCAGCAAATGCAATGGTCGGAGGCGATAATGCTTCTCGTGCCATAGCTATTGGTATGGTTCTTGGTGCATATAGTGGGGTAGGTGCACTCAAAAAAGAGTGGTTAGAGTCTTTGGAACAGTATGAATACTGTGAGGAATTACTTGCAAAACTACCACTTCTCAAAGTCTCTTAAAGAGACTTTAAAAACTCACTCATAAAACGCACACCAGCACCAGTTCCACCATAAACATTTACATCCCATGGAGATTCAGTATAAGCTGATCCTGCGATGTCAAAGTGAAGCCATTTGTCTTTGTTCTCTTCTTTGATGAAAGCATCTAAAAAGAGTCCAGCAGTGATAGCTCCACCGTATGGTTTGTTAGAGATATTACAGATATCAGCTATTTCACTTTTTATCTGTTTTTTGAGGTGTTTGTTAAAAGGAAGAGAAGCTGTGAGCTCTCCTGCGTTTGCAGAAGCTTTACCTACTGAGTGCTTGAGTTTGCTAGAGTGTCCCATTACACCAGTTGTGTACTGTCCTACAGCGACCATACAAGCACCTGTAAGTGTTGCAAAGTCAAACATATAGTCCGCTTTTACCTTGTCTTGTGCATAGTCTAAAACATCAGCAAGAACTAAACGCCCTTCAGCATCAGTGTTACGCACTTCTATAGTTTTACCATTACGAGATACTAAAACATCATCAGGCTTGTAAGCATCACCACCAATCATGTTCTCAACTGCACCGATAAAAGCATTTATCTCTACATCAAGTTTCATCTCTGAAGCGGCTTTAATGATACCAAGAACAGCACAAGCACCAGCCTTATCCATCTTCATAGTTACCATAGATGCACCAGGCTTGAGTGAAAGTCCACCACTATCGTAAGTGAGACCTTTTCCTATGAGGTTGACTTTTTTCTTCGCATTTTTAGGCTTATAAGAGAGGTGGATGAGTTGAGACTCGTGGCGAGATGCACGACCAACTGCGAGCATAGAAGTACAGTTCTCTTTTGCAAGTGCTTTTTCATCAAGTATCTTACAGCCTAGTCCATTTTCTTTTGCAAGTTTCTTCGCGAGTTTCGCAAATGTAACTGGGTTTAAATCTTCTGGAATAGTATTTACGATGTCACGAGTAAAACAAGTTGCATCAGCTACGATAACTGCGTCACTAAATACTTTTATAGCAGACTTGTAGTCATCTTTTGTGTAGATAAGTGAGATATCTTTGAGTTTTGGCTTACTTTTTGTAGTCTTATAAACTTCATAGCTATAGCCACCGAGAACAAACCCTTCGACTAATGCAGGTATAAGAGTTTTGTCTTCTATTGCGATGTTAGCACTTTTATACTCAGTGTTTTTAAGGGCTTTTATAGCCACAGCACTTACACTTCTCACATCATCAGCAGTGTGTGAGTCAACACCACAAACAAGTGTGTTTTTGTTATGTAAAAAGCAGATAGAGTCCTGATTTGCTTTAAATCCAGCAAGTTTAAGAGCTTTTTTGTTTTTACTTTTTTTGAGTTGATCAGCTGTAAGATACTCTAGGCTAATGTCTGTCTTAGCATCCGAAATATTTTGGTTTAAAAGTTGAATGTTCATCATTATCTTCCATATATAAAATTTGTAAAATAATGATAGCGGAAGATGGATAAGGGATAGATAATACGAGAGTGGCGAACCTCCTTGCTATGTAAAACAAGTGCCTTTTCGTATATACTAAGAGTTAGATGATATAAAGTAGTGTCATAAAATAGTGAAAGATACTACCACCAAGCACAAAGAGATGCCAAATAGAATGATAGTAAGGTTTAGAGTCATTAATATAGAAGTAGACTCCTACAGAGTATGTGATGCCTCCTGCTACTAAAAGATAGAAGCCATTATCTGCAAGGTTTTCTCTTAAAGGTGAAATAAAGAAGACTATCGTCCATCCCATAACAACATAGAGAATGAGTGAAAGTGTCTCAAACTTTCCAGGAAACTTGAACTTCATAAATATTCCAAATATTGCAATTGACCATACAAAACTAAGCACAAAAACCTGTATATTATTATGAAGACAGAGTAGGGTGATAGGGGTATAGGTACCTGCAATAAGTAAGTAGATGGAAGCATGGTCAAATGTCTGAAATATCTTTTTGAGCCGTTTATGTGTAAGTGCATGATAAATAGTCGATGAACCATACATAATTACTAAGCTTGTTCCAAAAATAACAGAACTTATTATAGCAGTAAGAGAGCCATTTAGTGTAGCAAATGAGACTAGGACTACTAAACCTATTATGCTAAGTAAAAGTCCTAGTCCATGAGTGATTGTATGCCATATTTCTTCGGCTAAGGTAAAATTATTGATTGGTTTTATCCTCTACTACTTCAATGATATCAGCATCTTTATCTTCTTCATTATTAATAGTACTGTGAGATTCAAGTTGTTGCTGATAACTCTCATTCGATTGCCCACTAAAGGCACTTATAAGTTGATTCTCTTGAGATTTATCAAGAGTTCCTGCACTGATAGCATCGAGCATCTTCTCTGCGATCTTCACTCGAGCTTCATTTTCTTTATGGTGAAAATATTTTTCTAAATTATCGTTATAAGCACGAAGCTTATCTTCTCTACGTTTTTTAAAGTAGTAAAAGAGGAAATAACTAGTAAGACCGATAAACAGAGCAAATATAAGCACAAGATAGCGTTTGAGTTCCATATTATTTATCTGGTCTCTTTGCTGCATTTTTTGTGAAAATATTGCCTCTTCTTGCTCTTTTTTTGCCTGAATTTTTTGCTTTTGGAGTTCTGCTTGAAATTTAATCTTTGCGAGCTCTTTTTCTTTTTCAATAGAAGCTAACTCCTTTTTTGACTCTAACAAAGCAAGCTCTCTTTGTGTCTGCTCCGAGATTTTTTTGAGTTGAATATCTTTTTCATCTGCTACTTTTTTTTGAAAAATTTCTCTTTCATGAGCAATTTTTTTCTCTTTTTGAGCTTGTGAGTCAAAAAGATCACAGCCTGTTAAAAGTAAAGTAGCAAGTGTGATTAGTATGAGTAAACGCATAAAACCCCTTTACTTTATCCACTGTTTTGCTTCATCTAAATCATAGAAAAATTTTACTTCTCCATGCATAAACCAGTCACCCATTTTTGCTATATACTCTTGCCAAGTTTTTGTACCAACAATGGCAATTTTTAAAAATATATCTTTGTATTCCATCCCAAACTTGAAGTCATCCCAAGCAGCTTTTGCTTCCCAACCTTCAAACTCAGTAGCATCAAGGAGCATATTTACCTTCGCATTTGGAATACTTTTTATAGATGACTCCATCATAGGAATAAGTGTCATATAATCTTCATGTGTGAGTTTTCCTGTAGCTTTAAGTGTTACATTCAAAACCCCATTTATTGGTTCTATATTTATGTCCATATGTTGTGTGATTTGCATTTTTCATCCTTAATTTTTTTTGTATAATTATTGTAGCATATTTCGCTATACAGAGAGTAATGATATATCAAAATATGATATAATATTGCATGGATAAAAAACAAATATTAATATTAGAAAATAAACAGAAAAATTTTGATGTACTTGATAGTATTTTGTCAAATAAAAACTTTGCCTGTAAAGTAGTTTTAGATAAAAAGTCATTAGATATACTGACAATTGGAGATTTTGATTTACTTTTGGTGAATTCCCATATATCATATATTACTTCTGCCGATGTAGTCGCATTAGTACATACAAAAAACACTATGAAAGTACCAATCATATATATTGATAACTCTCCACAACATAATAAAGCTATGTTGCAGGAATGTTTTGATAATGGTGTATGTGAATATTTTAAAAACCCCTTTGATAAGAATGAAATACTTTCTCGGGTTATGTACCACTTTAAGAATTTTGAAGAAATGAAAGAGTGCAAGAAGAGAGTAAATAAACTATCAAATTTTATAACAGTAGATCAATTGTCGAAATTATCATCAAAAGTGCATATGCAAGCTATATTAAGGCATCAGCTAAATAATTACAAAAGATATAAAATAAACACAAGTTTAATGTGTATAAATTTAATAAATGTAGATAAAATAGTGTCTGTTTTTGGTTTTGAAACGGGTGAAAAGCTTATATTTGCATTTGCAAAAGAGCTTAATAAGCACTTTCGTGAATCTGACACATTAGCTCGTTGGGCAGGAACTGATTTTATTGTGTTACTCTCAAATACAAGTGCACAAAATACTTATAAAATTGCTCAAAAAATAAATGAGCAACTAGCAAAAAAAGAGATTTTAAAAGGGATAAAACCTATAATGGCATTTGGGATAACAGAATTTATAGAAGATGATAATATGCTAGAAATAATAGAACGTTCAAAATATGCTTTAAAAGGTGCAAGAAAACAAGAATATGGTCGTATACTTATTGTCTAATTAGTTAAAGTGAAGTAAATCTTTAGCTCGAATCATGTCTTTATTTCCACGGTCTGAGAGGTTTATTATGTTACTTAAATAAAACCAGATTTATTTAATATCATAATAATCTTTTTGTGTAATTATTTTCCCATCTTTAAATGTAGTAGTACTAATTCCCTTGATTTCAAACCTTTCACCTTTAGAAGTTCCACCATAAATCCATTCGTAAATGATAGTATCATGACTATTAAAAATATCTCCTGACTTTACCCAGTACATATCTGGGGTACTCACTAAAAAAGCCTTTAGGATTGCTTTTGAAACTGTAGTTTTTCCCTTTAGAGTAGAGTCATAAGCAAGGTCATACCATACAACATCATCTGCATAAAAGCTTTCTATTCTCTTCTTATCATGTGCATTCCATGCAGACATATATGCATCAAGTGTAGTATTGATATCTTGTGCATATAAGCTTATAGTCATTAAGGCAACAGTGATTAACTTTTTCATAAAAACTCCTTGTGATTAGGAGGGTATTGTATAACTTATAGAAAATCAATTCTACTTATAAAAAGTCATAAAGAGTGATTTTTATGCAGAAGTGTGCAGTTGGTGCTGTTTTGGTGTTACTTGGTGGATAGTTTTGTAGGCTTTTATAAAGTTAGAGACATTTGCATAGTTAAACTCATGAGCGATATCTGAGATAGTGTGACCTTTTTGAAGCATTGTAAATGCGAGTTGCATATTTTTATTGAGTATCCACTGTTTTGGTGATTCATGGTATGCTTGTTTAAAGTGTCTGTTAAATGTTGAGAGACTTTTTCCCATTAGTGTTGCCCACTCGCTTACTGTTAAGTTTTTGTCATAATGTTTTGTCATATAGGATTTTATATCATTCTGAGTATTTGCCAACTCACTACTCTTTAAAATATCTATAAAACGAGGATTTTCTTCATGAACTAAGACTAGAAATTCTAAAAGTTTTAACTCTAGCATAGCTTTATCTGCAATATTTTTATAGTGAAGATTTTGTAATGTATCTAGGTAGATAAGTATGTTTTGTGTGAGTTGTAGCTTAAGCGGTTCTATCTCTTTGTTCAACTTAGAGCTATTATAAAACTGGAAAAACTTCTCAGCAATAGTATGATCAAAAAAGAAGAGATAGACTTCCATCGCTTGTGCTTCTTGTACAAAGTCAGAAATAATATAACTATTTCGTGGCATAAAAAGCATCTCTCCCTCAGAAGCAATAAACTCTTCATATTTTGGTGTTACTATTTTTACAGTACCTGAAATGACATAGACTATGGAATGAGAGACTATGATCTTGTGCATATCTAACATACTAGAGGGAAGTTTTTTGTAGAGAATGGAGTTGTTCTTAGCTTTTAAAATCGGAGTAATTCCCTCAAGATCATAAATAGCTTGAGGGAGAGAGTAAAAGTTCTTAGTCAAAGTGAAGTAAATCTTTCGCCTGAATCATATCCTTATCTCCACGACCTGAAAGGTTTACGATGATAAGTTTATCTTTAATATTTGGCAATTTTTTAAGATAAGCTACTGCATGAGAAGACTCAAACGCAGGAATGATTCCCTCCTTACGAGAGAGCCATACAAAAGCATCAAGAGCTTCTTGGTCAGTTATATTTCCATAACTTACACTCTTATTGTCTTTATGAAAAGCATGTTCAGGCCCTATTCCTGGATAGTCAAGTCCTGCGGAAATAGAGTGAGCTTCTAGTATCTGTCCATCATCATCTTGTAAGAGATAGGACATCTGACCATGCAGAACACCCGGACGACCTTTTTCTAAAGAACAGCCATGTTTATCAGTATCAATACCAAGTCCACCAGCTTCAATACCGATACACTCAACTTCCTCATCTTCTAAAAAGTGCTGAAACATACCAATGGCATTTGAACCACCACCAATACATGCGATGATATGATCAGGCAGACGGTTCTCTTTTTCGAGTATCTGTTGACGAGCTTCCCAGCCGATGATAGCTTGAAAATCACGAACCATCATAGGGTAGGGGTGAGGACCAGCAACTGTTCCGATGATGTAAAAAGTATCACGAGCATTTGTAACCCAGTG
>WFNM01000037.1 GCA_015488615.1 Sulfurimonas sp. | reverse complement strand
ATGATGAAGGGTGGTATTGAAGATCTTGCTATCAATATCTCTCAACTGGATTCCTTTAGTAAAGTAAATCTCTCGAGTGAAACTTTTTCTCCACCTTCAGAAGTTATCTCAAAGGTAGAAAATCTCATAAGACTAAGTATTACAACTGAGACTTTAGAACTAGAAAAGATGATAAATGAGTTCTTTGATTTAGTAGCGATGAGTGGATTGGATTTAGAAACACTTTATAGACTCTATGTTGGTAAAAACATTCTTAATCAGTTCAGACAAGATAATGGATACAAAGATGGCTCTTACATCAAAGTTTGGAATGGCGAAGAGGATAATGTTGTTATGAAACGTATCTGGGAAACAAACGCAGATATCAAGCCAGACACTCTTTATAAAGAGTTAGTAAAAGCATACACTTCACTTACAAAGAGCTAGAACTTGCAAAACCTTTTAGAGATAGATAAGCTCTCTTTTGGCTATACAAAAGAGAAACTTCTGTTTAAAAATCTTTCACTCACACTTAAAAGAGGAGAGATAAAGGCTATCGTTGGAGAGAGTGGTGCTGGAAAAAGTACACTTTTTGAGTTGATATTGGACAATCTCAAACCAATAAAGGGGAGTATAAAAGTAGCAGAATGCTCACAAGTTTTTCAAGATCCTTATAGTTCTTTTCATCCAAGCTACACGCTCTTAAATCAGATAGCAGATGTTGCCCCTTTAGAAGAAATAGAAAAATATTTAGAGCTTATTAATCTTGATGCTGCTTTACTCACAAAACTTCCTCATGAACTCTCAGGAGGGCAACTTCAACGTGCTTCTATATTGCGAGCAATGCTTATGAAACCAGATGTTTTACTGCTTGATGAACCAACATCTGCACTTGATAATGTAATTCAGCTAGAGGTTATGGAAATGCTTGTAGCACACCTAGATTCAATGGCAATGCTACTTATAACGCATGATATAGATTTAGCTTCTTGGTGTGCTGATGAGGTTATTAAGCTTTAAAAAGAGTTTGGACGAGATAAAACCAAGCTCATGCCATCATGATAGTTCCAAAAACATTGGATGATATATTGAGTACTCCAAGTAAATTCACTCCTAATGTATCAATGGCTAGCACATACTAAATTTTATGAGAAATAAGACCATTAAATTAGCCCTATAAAACTGACACTATCTATGGCTAGGATTGTTTGCCAACTCATCATCATAAACCTTTTGCATTTTTATTCGTAAATCTTGTAACCAGTTTTCATCATTTTTATCTGCTATAAAAGAATCCATAAAAATTACTTCTATTGTTCCCGGTGAATAGAAAAACTTTTTTATATTGTAATATTTTGCTGTTTGCATTAGTACAATAGGCTGTACTTTTAACTGATATTTATCGGCTACAACTTTAGCACCATTTTTAAATGGAAGCATTCTTCCATTTTTAGAGCGTGTTCCCTCTGGAAACATTGTGATAACACGACCTTTATTTAGTCTATCTTTTGCATTCTTAAGTAAACGCAGAAGAGAGGTTTTACTCTGTCTCTCTATGGGAATATCTTCAGGTAGACTCATCGCAAGGCCAAAAAAAGGTACATCAAAAAGCTCTTTTTTTGCAACCCATGAGAGGTCTTTTTTTGAGATGGTCTCTAATATACCTATATCTAAATCACTTTGATGATTGATAAGATACATTTGAGCTGCAGGATCTTCTTTACCTTTTATATTTGTTGAAAAGAAAATAGTATAACGAACAAACCAAGCTGCAATTTTCCGTGCATAAGGCCTTGGTACGATAGGGTACAGTAGTATCATTATTACTAGGGATGTAAAGATAAGTAGTGTAGAAAAAAACCAATTAATTTGAGCAAATATTTTCATTTTCTATCCATCCTATACGTTCATTTTTCAGTTGTACTTTCACAAAGTTTTGCACACTACCCTCTTTTAAAAGAAGTGTATCTTTGTCTGTTGTTTCAAAAATAGTACCATTTTTTACAGGGAGCAACCGAATAGGAGTTCCTTTTTTTATGCAAATCTCTTGTTCAGGTATAGCGAGATAGATAATATAAATAAGCGGAATAATGATAAAAATAAGATATATATATTTTTTTCTCCATAATATAAATATAAATGAGACTAATGCGACGAAAGCTGCTATACTCATTTTTAAACGCTCTTTAGATTGATCCTTTGGCTTAAGATCACTTTGAGTTGTAACGCTGTCTTCAACAACTACTATGGGTATAGTTAGCCCAATAAATCTATTTTTATTGAGATTAAAATAACTAAAAGAGAATTTTTCTATCTTCTTATCTATTACTAAAAAGTAGGTGACTTTAGAGTTATTATAATCGTTTGAGAGAGATTCTATTCCTTGTTTATAGACATCATTAAAATTGATTTGTGAAAGATCAGATTCTGTTGCAGAGGCAACAAATACAATTATATTGTGTTTTGTATCAAATGTTGTAGTCTTATATTTTAAAAGTTCGAGATTTTTTGCTATTATATTTGAGAAGTTTTTTTTTGGATTGAGTGTAATAATATTAAGTTTCTCTCCCTTTATGTAAGTAGAGTTATACTCTTGTGAAGCAAGTAATGTTGCATTAATATCTGGAAGTTTTGCCCATTTTTGTGTACTTTGAAGATAGAAAGTGTCATAAAAATACTTACCCTTTTTCACTCTTATAGGAATATCTGTAAGCATTTTTAAACCACTTATATTTGAAAACTCATAATGAATATCTTCAAAATCTCTTACTGTTGAGAGAGATTTTAGGGTTATTGGAAAGATTTCTCCTTGTACTACTCTTTGAGGTACTTCTTCATAGTTAAGATAGATAACTTTATTTGCATATAATGATGCAAGAAATACAAAAGAGAGTAAAAGAAGTTTTATCACGATTCTAAGAAGCCTTGAAGCATTTTTATACCATCATCAGAACCAAGAATAGATTCCATAGCACGTTCAGGGTGAGGCATAAGACCAAATACATTTTTAGATTTATTACAAACACCAGCTATAGAACTAATACTTCCATTAGGGTTTTGAATTGCTCCATTTACATCTGTATAACGAAGAAGAATCTGATTGTTTGCTTCTAAATTGGCTAAACCTTTTTCATCAATAAAGTAGTTACCATCGTGATGAGCAATTGGGATGTTTACTAAATCACCATTGTTTAACTTTTCTAGAAAAATATTATTGTTATTTTCAACTTTAAGTGTATGGTGCTTAGATATAAAGTGCAGACCATCATTCCGTTTAAGTGCACCAGGGAGGAGTCCTGCCTCAGTTAGTACTTGAAAGCCGTTGCAGATACCAAGAACTTTTCCACCCTTGTTCGCATACTCTGTTACAACTTTCATAACAGGGCTAAACTTGGCAATAGCACCACTTCTAAGATAGTCTCCATAAGAGAAGCCACCAGCTACTACGAGTAAGTCAGTATCAGAAGGAAGAGACTCCGCTTTATGCCAAACTATTTCAGTCTCTGCACCAAGAGATTCAAATGCATGCTGTGTATCATACTCACAGTTTGTCCCTGGAAATTGTAAAATAGTTACTTTCATTAGATTAGCTCTATCTTGTAGTCTTCGATAACTGTGTTTGCTAGAATCTCTTCACACATTTTAGTTACTTCGGTCATAGCCTTTTCTTTGTCTGTCTCTGTAAGTTGTAGTACTATCTGCTTTCCAACACGAACGTCATCTACACCAGAGAAGTGAAGAGAATTAAGTGCATGATGCACCGCTTTACCTTGAGAGTCTAAAACACCCGCTTTTAAAGATACATTTACAATTGCTATCATTACTATTGTCCTACTATTAATTTGTTTATTTTGTGATTACTAAAGCTTTAAGAATATCAACTCCTGTTTTGAGTTGAAGGTCCTTATTTAGTATTTCTGGGGTTATTATATCTTTTTTTGCTTTTTTATCTTCTTTAGTGGTATCTTTTTTGCCATCAACTTTTGTAAGTTCTTCTTCTAAATGCTGTTTTAAGTCAGCTTCTTTGATAGAAAAAGTACTTTCGTGTGTTTTTATCTCTCCAGCAGCAACAGTAATATCAGGCTTTACCCCAACGGCTTGAATAGTTCTTCCACTTGGAAGATAGTATCTTGCGATTGTTAATTTAATTGCTTCCTTTTTAGTGATAGGAAGAACTACTTGCACACTTCCTTTACCAAATGTTTTTTCTCCAACGAGAACAGCACGTTTATCGTCTTGAAGAGCACCACTAACGATTTCTGATGCACTTGCACTGCCACCATTAACAAGTACTACCATCGGTACATCAGTAAGTGTCGAGCTAGAAGTGGCTGTGTATGTTTTGTCATCACTTTTATGTCTTCCTTTTTGAGAAACTATCGTTCCTTCACTTACAAAAAGATTTACGAGTCCTACTGCTTGATCTAAAAGTCCACCAGGGTTATTTCTTAAATCTAAAACGATTCCAGTTGTTGCTGGATGTTTTTTTATAGCAGCTGCAACATCATGAGCAACTTTTTGATCAAAACTTGTTACACGAATGTAAAGCATATGTTTATTGATTGTTTTTGTATATACTGACTGGATAGTAATTACACCACGAACAATATGAATTGAAAGAGGTTTTGATACACCTTTGCGAACGATAGTTATATCAATAGGAGCACCAACCTTACCGCGCATTAGTGATACAGCTTCATCTATTGTCATACCGATAGTAGATTTGCTATTAATTTTTAGAATAATATCACCTGCTTTTAGGCCTGCTTTATCTGCAGGTGTACCATCTATAGGTGCTATGACAGTAAGTGCACCATCTTTCATACCTACTGTAATACCTAAACCACCAAATTCACCACTTGTTTGTACCTGTAGTCGTTTATAGTCTTTTTTTGTAAGGTAGTTTGAGTGTGCATCGAGGTTTTTCATCATGCCGTCAAGTGCTTTATTGACAAGTTCTTCTATTGTTATTTTATCAACATCATACTCTTGGACTATACTTATGACCTTTGTAAATTTAGTTAAAGCTTCAAGGCGTGTTGCCTCTTTTTCTTGCTGTGTACTTTTTGCAAAGAGAGATGAAGAAAGAACTAAACTCATGGAGAGTGCTGTTGAAGCAAACCCAAGTGAGATGTATTTTTTGTTTTTCATGAGAAACCTATTTAAGTAATTTTGAATAAACAATTATACCTTTTCTTATTAAATAGTGGTTTACTATTTATCAGGCTCTGCTATAATACAATTAATAATTTAAAAGATTTGGATAATTAAATGGTATTAATGATAGATAATTATGACAGCTTTACATATAATATAGTTCAGTATTGTAGAGAATTAGGTGCAGACTTAAAGATTATTAGAAATGATGAATTGAGTGTTTTAGAGATAGAAAAACTTTCTCCCGAGAAAATTATCATTTCTCCTGGACCTGCTTCTCCCAATGAAGCAGGTGTAACGCTTGAAGTTATAAAATATTTTGCAGATAGGGTTCCTATTCTTGGTATCTGCTTAGGACACCAGAGTATCGCTCAAGTGTTTGGTGGGGAAGTTGTTCGTGCAGAAAATATGATGCATGGGAAAACATCTATGATACATCAAACACAAAATTGTTTGCTCTTTAAAGGTTTGCCAAAAGAGTTTCGTGCGACACGTTACCACTCTCTTATAGTTAAGAAAGAAACTCTTCCCTCTGCTATTGAAGCTACTGCATTAAGTGTGGATGATGAAGAGATTATGGCATTAAAGATTAAAAATAAAGATATCTATGGGGTACAATTTCATCCTGAATCTATAATGAGTGAGTATGGGCATGAGATTATAGGAAATTTTTTAGCATTATGAGCCCTCGCTATATCTTCTTTCTTATTTTAGGAGTTGATACACTTATATTACTTTTTCAAACTTCGCAACTTTCTATCTCTTACAGTGAAGCAAAACTTTTGTATGGAGAACCCTCTTTTCTACAGATTCTTATAAAGATTTCTTTACATCTTTTTGGTCAAAATGACTTTGGACTTCGTTTTGTCATGATACTTTTTCATCTTTTAAGTGCAATATTGATGTATAAGATATCTGCAGAATATATAAAATCGCATAGAAATAGACTCTGGCTTTTAGTAGTTTTTATCCTTTTACCTGGAGTTGTTAGTGCTGCAGTTATTGTAAATACAGCAGGAATGTTACTTTTTGGGTTACTTCTTTTTGTTTACCTACAAAAGCACTTAAAGCAGAAGTATCTAAATGCTTTACTCTTTACTTATTCTCTTATAGATATTAGTTTCGCTTACCTCTTCTTGGCACTAAGTGTATACTATATTATGCAAGGACAAAAAAAACTTTTTGTTTATATGCTTGGACTATATGGGCTTACAAGTTATCTCTATGGATTTGAAGTCGGTGGCTTTCCTACTGGTCACTTTTTGGATACTATAGGTGTCTATAGTGCTATTTTTACACCTATAATCTTTATTTATATTTTTTATGCATTATATAGAAGATACTTCTCTTCGCAAACAGATATCATTTGGTATATATCGACAGTTGTTCTTCTTCTCTCTCTAATCTTATCTTTTAGACAAAGGCTTCCTTTAGAACATTTTGCTCCCTATATTATTTTAGCTTTGCCACTTGCTGCACAGACATTTATTAGCTCTTATAGGGTTCGACTAAAGCAATATAGGACGAAATATCGTATTATATTTATTCTCTCTTTCGTTTTTTTAATACTAAATACTTTAATAGTTTTTTTTAACAAAGAACTTTATAGAATAATAGATAAACCATCACAACATTTTGCTTATGATACTAATGTCGCAAAAGAGCTTGCTCTTGCACTTAAGGATAAAAATATTAATTGCATCACAACTGAGAAAAAAATGCAGCTGAGATTAAAATTTTATTCTATAACTAAGTGTAAGAAGATTCTTCTCCATCAATTGCCAATTGCTACATTATCTGACTCTAATGTAACGATTCGTTACAATGATAGAGTAGTTTACAAAGCTAATGTTACTAAAATAAACAATCAATAAATCCCCACTAACATAACTATAAACTAAGGATATTATATTAATAAGTTTATGCTAGAATACTCTCAAACTTAAAAACAGGGAGTTTCTATGGCTCAAAAAGCGATACGCGAATACGACGGTAAAGCACTTTTTTCTAAACAATGGGAAAATTATTTTAGTGGATTCCATTATGGATTTAAATCAGTTCTAGTAACAAGTGGAGCAGAACTTTTAGCAAAAGCTGAAGAACATGGTTTCGAGTGGCTAAAACAAGAGGCACTTGTTGCAAAACCAGATATGTTATTTGGTAAGCGTGGAAAGAATGATTTAGTTCTTTTTAAGACAAATAAGCCAGGTGATGTAACTTTAGCAGATGCTGCAAAGTGGATTGATGAGAAAATTTCTCATACTACTACACTGTTAACTGGGCAACATGGTACATTAAGTCACTTTATTATTGAGCCATTTACTCCACACTCTCAAGAGCAAGAGTACTATATTTCTGCAACTTGTGTTGGTGAAGATGATGTGCTTTATATGTCTGCTGAAGGTGGAATGGAAGTTGAAGAGGGTTGGGACGAGAAGGTTAATGAAGTAGTAATTCCTATTGATATGTCTGATGCTGATATGGAACATGCTGTGAGAGCAAATATCCCTGCTGATATTCCTGCTCAAGATAAAGCAAAATTTGAATCATTTGCTATTGCATTTTTTAAATTTTATAGAGATATGAACTTCGCATACTTGGAAATCAACCCTATAGTTATGTTAGATAACAATGAGATGGCTATTTTAGACCTTGTTGCTCGTCTTGATGATACTGCTGGTTTCTTAATGAAAGATACTTGGGGAGAGATTGAGTATCCAACTGCATTTGGTATGGAAGATCAGTCTCCTGAAGAAAAAGCAATCGCTGAAGCTGATAGTAAATCAGGTGCTTCACTAAAACTTACTATTCTTAGCCCTATGGGTAGAGTTTGGACTATGGTTGCTGGTGGTGGTGCTTCTGTTGTTTATGCAGATACTATTGCTGACTTTGCTGAAGCAAATGGTGGTTCTATTGCAGACCTTGCTAACTATGGTGAGTACTCTGGTGGTCCAACTACAAGTGAAACAAAATTTTATGCAGACACAATTATTGATTTAATGACTCGTCATAAAGATCCTAAAGGTGAAGATAAGATTATGATTATTGGTGGTGCTATTGCAAACTTTACAGATGTTGCAAAAACATTCACAGGTATTATTCAGTCATTTGAAGAGAATGCTGAGAAGATGAAAGAGCATAACACTAAAATTTATGTTCGCCGTGGTGGACCAAACTATGAAAAAGGTTTAAAAGATATTAAAGAAGCTGCTGATAGACTCGGTCTTTCTATCGAAGTTTATGGACCTGAGACGCATGTTACTGACATCGTTCGTATGGCACTAGAGAAGTAAGGGAAGAAAATGGAAAAATTATATACTAAAGACACACAAGCAATTTTTTGGAACAACAACAAAACTGCTATTCAAAGAATGCTAGATTATGATTATACTATTCAAAGAAAAACTCCATCTGTAGCAGCAATCGTTGCTCCAACAAGTGGAAACAAATTTGAGAAATTCTTTTATGGTCCTGATGAGGTTATGATTCCTCTTTACAAGAGTACTGCAGCTGCAAAAAAAGAGCATGCAAATGCTGATGTTCTTTTAAACTTTGCATCTTTTAGAACAGCTTATGATGTTACAATGGAAGCTGTCGAACTTGGTGGATTTAGCTCTATCATGGTTACTGCTGAAGGTATTCCTGAAAGACTTGCTAGAAAAATGAACAACACTGCTAGAAACGCAGGTGTTACAGTTATTGGGCCAGCAACTGTTGGTGCTATTGCTCCAGGTGCATTTAAAATTGCAAACATTGGTGGAACTATTGAGAATATCGTTAACTCTAAACTGCACCGTGCAGGTTCTTGTGGACTTGTTACACGTTCAGGTGGACTTTTCAACGAGCTTTCAAACATTATCGCTATAAACGCAGATGGTATTGCTGAGGGTGTTGCTATTGGTGGAGATAGATTTGTTGGATCTGTTTTTATTGATAACATGCTTAGAATGGAAAAAAATCCAGAAGTTAAGTATATGGTTCTTCTTGGTGAAGTTGGCGGTACTGAAGAGTACAAAATCATTGAAGCTATTAAGAATGGTCAAATCAAAAAGCCAGTTATTGCATGGTGTATTGGTACAATTGCTAAGCACTTTAGTACAGGTGTACAGTTTGGTCATGCAGGTGCAAGTGCAAATGCTGAAGCTGAAACTGCTGCTGCTAAAAACAGTGCAATGGCAGAAGCTGGTATTTATGTTCCTTCTTCATTCAATGATCTTCCAGCTACTATTAACAAAGTATATACTGATATGTTAGCAGCGGGAACAATTAGTGAAATTCCAGAGCCTTCTATGAGCCTTGTACCAAAAGTACGTCGTTCAAAAGAGTTCATCTGTACTATCTCTGATGATCGCGGTGAAGAGTGTACATATGCAGGTTTTCCAATCTCTAGTGTTGCTACTCCTGATACTGGTAAAGGTATTGGTGATGTTATTTCACTTCTATGGTTCAAAAAACAGTATCCAAAATGGGCTACAGATTTCATTGAAACTGTAATCAAAACTGTTGCTGATCATGGCCCAGCTGTTTCAGGTGCTCATAATGCTAAGGTTACTGCTCGTGCAGGTAAGTCTGTGGTTGAGTCTCTTGTAACTGGTCTTTTAACTATCGGTCCACGTTTTGGTGGTGCTATTGATGGTGCTGCAAAGTACTTCAAACATGCAGATGATAATAACCTAGATCCAAAAGCTTTCTTAAAGTATATGAAAGGTGAGGGTGTGCCAATTCCAGGTATCGGTCACCGTATCAAGTCTCTAAAGAACCCAGATTTACGTGTAACTGGTCTTATGAACTATGCTGCTGAGCATTTCCCAGCAACTCCATTACTTGACTATGCAAGAACTGTTGAAGCTCTTACTACAAGTAAAAAAGAAAATCTTATCTTGAATGTTGATGGTACTATCGGTATTTTAATGGTAGATATGTGGAGAGCATTAGGTTACTCTGAGAATGAAATCAATGAGTTCATTGAATCAGGTACGCTAAATGCATTCTTTATTGTTGGTCGCTCAATAGGTTTTATAGGTCATGTACTTGATGAGAAACGTCTTGCAATGCCTATGTATAGACACCCAATGGATGATATCCTTTACGATGTTCCAGAAGCAGAGAAACTCTAGTTTCTTCATTAAATAAAGAGCTTTTGCTCTTTATTTATACTCTTTTCCTCTCATTTCTCTTCTCTACTTTTAAAATATACATTATTTCGATATACTTAACAGATGAAAAAAGCATTTACAATGATTGAATTGGTTTTTGTGATAGTAGTTATTGGTATATTAGCTGCAACTATCATACCAAGCACTAAAACGAACCCTCTCAAGGAAGCTGCTATACAAGTTGTTTCTCATATTAGATACACACAGCATTTGGCAATGGTTGATGACCAGTTTAACAGTGCAGATCCAATTTGGTATAAAAAAAGATGGCAAATAATTTTTAGTAGAGCAGTAAAACCAGATAATACAGTCGCATATTCAATCTTTTCAGATACTGCAACAGGAGTTGGAACAAAAGTGTCAGGTGATGTAGATATATCAGAAGTGGCAATAAATCCTCTAAATAGATTAAAGTTACTTACAGGTGGTTATGGGAATGCAATAAAGTCTACTAATGATAAAGTTACAAAAAAATTAAACTTGGAATTGTCTTATGGTATCGATGATGTAAAATTTAAGGATGGTTGTAGTGGTAGTTTGCGATTATCATTTGATTATTTAGGGAGACCTATAAAAGGTGATCTTGCTTCAATGACAGGTCCTTATAGTGCTGGTACTCAAAGATTAATTAAATCTAATTGCACAATTGTTTTATTTGCTGGAAGTAAAAATATATCAATCCGAGTTGTACCTGAAACTGGTTATGCCTGTATATTAGATAGTTCTTCGAACTGTATATAAATAGTAAAGAAACGAAACATTCTTTCAATCTTTCAAACACTTTAAGCAAACTCTAAGCACAACCACCCTATAATTCCCATCCACAAACAGAGACACCTTGTTTAAAAGCGGGTTACGGATCTTCGAGTTGAAGATTAAGAGAGATTGTTTGAGATCATTGAAAACTAAGCAAGTAAGAAGGACTAGT
>WFNM01000036.1 GCA_015488615.1 Sulfurimonas sp. | reverse complement strand
TTAGTTCTCTGATTAAGGGACACTTCTCTTGTGCGAGTTTGAATTTGCAAGTGGCTCTTAAGAGAACTTCATTTAAGTTTTGCTATAATATACTTAACTAAAAGATGGAGTATATTATGCAGACAATATCAATTCAAATCCAAGATAATTATGTGAATGACTTCATGAACTATGTTGACAATCATAGCCAAAACATCACTATTGCAAAAGATAAAAACTTAGAAATAGACTCCTATTTTTATGACAGAAGAAAAAAACTACATCAAATTAGAAATGATGTTAAAAATGGTAAAATGAAACTCCTAACTCAAGAAGAATCAGACACTGAAATAGAATTATTTTTTCAAGAACTCGAAAATAATTAATGAAAATTATAAGAACTGAAGAGTATCAAAAAGAGTTACTAGCAATTTTAAAACATATTGCTAAAGACAAAATAACTGCAAGTAAAAAATTCAAACAAGATTTGAATATACAAATTAACCTAATTCCAGACTTTCCGTATAAATATAGAGTATCATTTTATTTTGATGATGAAAATGTTAGGGATATGACATTTAAAACATATACTATCAATTATGAGATAGATCTAAACAAGAATACTATTTTCATACTGAGCATATTTAATCAAAATAAACCGTCATAGAAGTTCAGATACAACAAAACATAGGTGCATTCACGAAAAGAAGTAATTTAAAAACTTGGACTGAGCTAATATTGAAAGTTATAGCTCCCAAATGAGGTTTAACAATCTCTTGAAACTGTAACTAAGCACGATGAGTACATTTTTCATCTTACCTGAGACATCGCCTAAATTTTATGGAAATTAGTATAAATTAACTTGGTATAATGTCATAAATAATAAAGGTGATGAGCGAGCATGAAAAGAGAAGAAGAGTTATCAAAACTAGGTTCAGGAACTACTGAGTATAAGTACGAGTATGATGCTACACTTTTGGAGACTTTTGAGAATGCTCACCAGAGTAATGACTACTGGGTTACACTAAACGCAGATGAGTTTACCTCTCTTTGTCCCATCACCAACCAGCCAGATTTTGGGACTCTTATCATCAACTATATTCCAGATGTGAAGATGGTTGAGAGTAAGTCTCTCAAGCTCTATCTTTTTTCTTTCATAAACAATGGCGAGTTTCATGAGGATGTGGTGAATAAAATCGGCAAAGATTTAGTTGCACTCATGGAACCAAAGTACTTAGAGATAACAGGGCTTTTTTACCCTCGTGGCAATATCAGTATCCATCCTCGTTTTTTCTACTCAAACGTAGATGAAAAATACAAAGAGATAGAAAAACACCGTTTTATAAATGCAAACCTAAATCCTGGGAGAGTTGGCTAAATGAGACTAGAAAAAATAAACATTCAAAAAAATACACGAGTAGAGTTTAGCTCAAATGAGCTTCTTTTCTTAGCAAAAAGTGGACAGCCCTATCGTGGTAGTCTCTATGTAAAGTTTGAGTCTCTTGGTGAGAGTTTTGATATGCTGAGCTTTAAACACTACATCACTTCACTACGCTCACAGACATTTAATGCTGAAGATATTGCCCATGAGATATATACAACTATACTAAACGCCATCGAGTCAAAAGACCTTGGTGTAGTAGTTGACTTAAGTGCTCGTGGTGGTATTCAACAGCGTTTGAGTTTTGGGTCTGAGTTCTCAGTGACTCAAAAAAATAACATTTTTCAAGTAGGTTAGAGTAATGAAAAAAACAAGATCTATAGCTATAGGTGGATTTGATGGGATGCACATCGGGCATCAAGAACTTTTTAATGAGCTTGGAAAAAATGGCACTATCGTTGTGATAGAGACAGGCTATGCGAATTTAACACCTGCGATACATCGAGAAAAGTTCACCTCTCATCCTATAGTTTATCTCAAGTTAGAAGATATTCGTCATCTTGATGGAGAGGGTTTCATGAAGCTTTTGCTCATTCACTTTCCAAAGTTACAAAAAATAGTCGTTGGATATGATTTTCATTTTGGTAAAGATAGGTGCTACTCTTTTAATGATCTTAAAGAGATGTTTAATGGTGAAGTCGTAATTGTAGATGAAGTAAAGCATAAAAATGACTCTGTGCACTCTCATAAGATAAGAGCGAAGCTACAACTAGGTGACATAAAAGGTGCAAATGATTTCTTAGGACATAACTACACTATAGAAGGAAAACTCATTAAAGGGCAGGGTATAGGCTCTAAAGAGTTGGTGGCGACTATAAATATAGAAGCTCCAGAGTTTTTAACACCAAAAGAGGGTGTCTATGCTACTCTTACTCGCATAGATGATGAAGAGCATTTTCATCCTAGTGTAAGTTTCTTAGGACATCGTGCTAGTACTGATGGAAATTTTGCTATAGAATCGCATATCTTAGATGGGGAAGTTTTTTGTGAGAGTAAAGCAGATATTCGATTTGTGACATTCCTTCGAGAAAATGAAAAATTTGAAACACTTGAAGCACTCAAAGTTGCGATAAAAAAAGACATAAATAGAGCCAAAAAAGAGCTCAACTTTTTACAGTTATAAAAATAAAACATGAAGAAAAATGAATGACACAAAATAGCGATACTAAAAATAAACTCTCTAAAGAGTTGGTAAAAAAAACAGGTCTCAAACAAGAGTATATCCAAAACATTCTCAAACTTTTAGAAGAGGGTGCGACCATCCCCTTTATCGCTCGTTATCGTAAAGAGCTTACTGGTGGGGCTAGTGATGAGGTACTTCGTGATTTTGAGGTGATTTACCTCTCTACACAAGCACTATTGCAGAGAAAAGAGGAGGTGAGTCGGCTTATTGCTGAGAGGGCTACTCTGAGTGAGGCTCTTAAAAAATCTATAGCAGAGGCGGATTCACTTCGTATTTTAGAAGACATCTATAGACCATTTAAAGAGAAGAAGTCTACTCGTGCTAGTGCGGCTATGAAGCTAGGACTCACACCTTTAGCAAACACTCTCCAATATGCAAAACTCTCAAAAGAGGCTTTTAAAAATGAGGCAAAAAGATTTGTCAAAAATGGTGTAGGCTCTGTAGATGAAGCTATACAAGGTGCTCAAGATATTTTAGCCGAACGCTATGCTGACAATCCTCGTGAGAGAGAGGCTATACGAAATTCGATGCTGCGTTTTGGTCTGCTTGAGACAAAAAAGACAAAGAACTTCAAAAAAGATGGCGTTTACAAAAATCTCGCTGAGGAGTCTCAAAAAATAGCTTACATCCCTTCACATAGATACTTAGCCATCATGAGAGCTGTCAAAGAAAAAGAGCTTTCAGTGAAGATAACAGTGGATAGAGAGCGAATAGAAGAGAACATCAAACGCTATAAAATCCCTCGTGATGCTGCAAGCTCAAAAGAGCTACTTTTTGAGGCTTATCGTGATGGGCTTAAACGCCTACTTCTTCCATCTTTGGAGCGAGAAGTGCATAGTGAGCTCAAAGAAAAAGCCGACACCATCGCCATAAATACTTTCGGAAAAAACCTTGCACAACTTCTAATGACTCCACCTGTAAGTAAAAAAGTCCTTCTAGGTGTAGACCCTGCGTTTGTGAGTGGGTGTAAACTCGCTGTCATAGATGCAAACTCTAACTATCTCGACTCGGCTGTTATCTACCCAACACAGCCAAGAAAAGAGTATGATAAACCTAAAAAAATTGTGCTAGATTTTATAAAAAAGTACAAGATCGAGGGTGTAGCCATCGGTAATGGTACAGGCTCTCAAGAGACACAAGAGTTCTTCGCTACACTAAACGCCAAAGAGGGTGCAAACATAAGCTACACAGTTGTTTCAGAAGCTGGAGCATCCGTTTACTCAGCTTCAAAACTCGCTCAAGAGGAATACCCTCAGCTTGATGTGACCATACGAGGGGCTATCTCCATCGCGCAACGGGTACGAGACCCACTAGCAACCTTTGTCAAAATAGACCCTAAATCTTTGGGAATAGGGCAGTACCAACACGATGTAAATCAAAAACTTCTTCAAAAAAGACTTGATGATGTGACTTCAGATATAGTAAACCGTGTAGGTGTAGATATAAACTCTGCTTCCTTTGCACTACTCTCTCATGTAGCAGGCATAGGTGAAAAGATGGCGAAGAGCATCATCGCTTACAGGGATGAGCATGGAGCATTTCAGAAAAAGAGTGAACTCCTTAAAGTAAAAGGCTTAGGCAAAAAAGCTTATGAACAAGCAGCAGGATTTATTCGTATAAAAGAGGCGAAAGATCTACTTGATAACAGTGGTGTTCACCCTGAGAGTTATGGTGTTGCTAAAAAACTGCAAGGTCTTGACTTACATTCACTTAACATTGCGCAAAAAGCACAAGAGCTTCAAGTAGGAGAAGCTACACTCAGTGACATCATAAAAGAGTTAAGTAAACCAGGATTTGACCCTCGTGAAGAACTTCCAGCTATTCCCTTTAAACAAGGGCTGAGTGACATATCTATGCTTAAAGAAGGAACTCTTGTCTCAGGTGTGGTGAGAAATATCACAGACTTTGGGGCATTTGTGGACATTGGGCTTAAAAATGATGGCATGATTCATATCTCAAAGATGAGTGCAAAAAGAATCTCTCATCCGCTAGAAGTACTCTCTATCAATCAGTTTTTACCGCAGATAGAAGTGCTTAGTATAGATAGAGAGAAAGGAAAGATTGGACTAGGATTAATTGTATAAGCTGCTAATCTTTTTCATATCTGAAACCTCAGGTGATTCAAAAAGGCTGTAGGATAATATCAGCTTATTTAAAGTATAATAACATAATTATAAAAAAAGAAGAAATATGCCAAGAATATACCTCGATGAGAAAGAACCAATCCACTTTAAGTTTGAACAAAATCAAGATGATTTCATAGTTGATGAGATAGGCTTAAAGTGGAAAGGAAATGGAAACTTTACTGTTTTACATGTCAAAAAAGTAGAGATGACTACTTGGGATATGATAGCTGCTTTTGCTGAGTTTCTTAACATAAATGCAGAGAAGATAGGCTATGCAGGGCTTAAAGATAAGCATGCGACTACTACTCAGTATATCAGTATAGAGGCTAGGTACGAAAAAGAACTCAAAAAGTTTAAACACAAACAGATAAAGATACTCTCTTCGACTCGACACTCTCACTCTATCCGTATGGGTGACCTTGAGGGCAATCGTTTTAAGATTAACCTTTTTGAAGTCAATCCTATTCAGGCAGGGCAGATAGAAAAGCTCGCTCGTAAGTCAGAAAAACAGGGTCTTCCTAACTACTTCGGTTACCAGCGTTTTGGTCGTGATGGGGACTCAGTAGAACAAGCAAAGAAGATGATAGAGGGTGATCTTCACATAGAGGATGCAAAGCTCAAGAAGTTTTTGATTTCTATCTATCAAAGTACACTTTTTAATGAGTGGCTAGAAGAGCGTGTGCAGATAAGTCGTGATGAGAATAACAAGAAGTTTATGCTTCTTGAGGGTGATCTGTATCGAGACATAAAAAATGATAAACTTTTTACGCCTAAACAGCCCCAGCAAAAAGATTTTGAAGCTCACAAAATTGTGCCTACTGGTCTTCTTTGTGGTCGTGGCGTTTACCGTTCTCGTGATCGTGCAGGAGAGATAGAAGCGAAGTATGATGATGGCTTTTTATATGACAAAGGTCTTAGACGTGATGCTATCATCTTCCCAAAAGATATAGAGATGAAGTATGAAAAAGGCTTTGATAAGATGAGCATGGCATTTACTCTGCCTAAAGGTTCTTATGCAACTGTATTTTTAGAAAATATAGCGAGTAAAGAGTTTAGAGCAAAGAAGATAAAAACATTACAAGGAAAAAAATAATGCAAAAATTACAATTAATGGATAAATATCCAATCTACTCAATGGTAGTGCAAAAAACAGAAACTAATTTTAAGAGTGTCGATGCTATTCTTACTCATATTCAAGCTCTTATAGAAGCACATCCTATAGCAAAATATATAGCTACTTTTGACCACTATGAGCACACAAAAAGTATAGAAGATTGTGTAATAGATGAGGGAATTTTAAAGGCAAAAAATATAATCTTCTGTTTTGGAAAGCAACTTCCAAACGCAAAAATACTTGCTGTTCGTCCTAGAAGTTTAGGTGTATGTGAGTTTGAAGATAGATTCGAGATGGCTTTTTTAGAAGTACCAAATGAAAAGCTTCAAGTAGTTATGACGAGTTGGGTGGAATCTTTAAAGAATTAAGACCTACCACTCCTCTTCATCTTCATTAATCTCCGAATCATCATAAGGGTCCATATGTATAAGTATGTGACACTTTTTATCTTTGAACTGCTCTTTTATCTTTGCTTCTACTCTATCTGCTACTAGATGGGCATCATATAAAGAGATACTGACATTAAAAACAGCATGAACGGAGACAAAGATATGTGAACCTGACTCTCGCGTTTGTAGATAGTGATGCGCTTGAATGACTGGTTCTGCCTCTATAATCTTTATGATTATGGCTCTCTCTTCTTCTGGCAGTGCTGCATCGAGTAGCATAAGAATTCCCTCTTTTATGATAGGTACTGCAGAATAAATCATATAAAATGCAATAGCAATACCTAAAATAGGATCTATTAAAGCTTCACCTGTATAGGAGATAGCAGCAAGTGCAAAGAGTACTGCACCGTTTGAGAAGAGATCTGTTTGGTAATGCATGGCATCTGCACGGATGACCATATTGTTTGTTTTTTTAGCAACATACTTTAAAAAAGCAACTAAAAAAAATGTCGCAATAAATGAAGCGACCATGACATAAATACTCTGGTTAAGAAAGGACAGCTCTCTTGGATGAGCGATTTTCACTAAAGCTTCATAGAGGATGAAAAGGGCGGAGAAAGAGATAATTACTCCTTCTATCACTGCTGCGAGTGGTTCTATCTTTGAGCGACCGAAGTTGAAAGTCTCATCAGGGTTTTTTTCCGAATTGTGTAAGGCAAAGTAATTAAAGAGTGAGACTAAAAAGTCGAGCATGGAGTCTATAGCTGAAGCAAGGATAGCGATACTTCCACTCATAATTCCGATACTCATTTTGATAAGTACAAGTAGCCCTGCTACTGAAGTGGAGACAACTGTCGCCTTTTTCTCTAATCTCATTCAATATCCTTATATTATTTAGATACAATTATAGCAAAATAATAAGTGCTTGACACTTAGCATAGTGATTAAAAATGGATTTGAAACAACTTAGAGTAGAACGTGAAAAATGGATGACATGGAAAAATATTGCTCCACTTCGTGAGGTGATAGATAATTTAGAAGTAGTGGATGCTAAAGTAAGCTTCGGTGATGTTGTGAAGATAGAAGCAGATATGGATGATGTAAAGCTACTTGCAGATGCAAAAGCACTTATGCCTTGGAGAAAAGGCCCTTTTGAAATAGGCTCTACTTACATAGATACAGAGTGGCAGAGTAACATAAAGTACAATCTACTCCGTCCACACTTTAATCTAAAAAATAAGAGAGTTGCCGATATAGGCTGTAATAATGCTTACTATATGTTTCGTATGCTTGAGGATAAGCCTGCTAAGTTAGTTGGGTTTGATCCCTCACCACTTTATAAATCGCAGTTTGACTTTATTAACCATTTTGTCAAAAGCGATATAGTTTATGAGCTTTTAGGTGTGGAGCATATCGAGTTTTATGAAGAGAAGTTTGATACTATCTTCTGTCTTGGTGTTTTATACCATAGAAGTGACCCTGTAGCAATGCTTAAACAGCTCTATAAAGGACTAGATAAAAAGGGTGAAGTAATCCTTGACACTTTTTATATAGATGGAGAAGAAGAGATGGCACTCTGTCCAGAGTCTTCTTACTCAAAGATACCAAACATCTACTTCGTTCCGACAATTTTAGCTTTAAAAAACTGGTGTCTGCGTGCAGGATTTATCTCCTTTAATGTGCTTGAAACCTCTGTAACTGAGTCAAATGAGCAGAGAAAAACAGAGTGGATAGAGGGGCAATCACTGGCGGACTTTTTAGATTCTGAGGATAGTACAAAAACGGTAGAAGGCTATCCAGCTCCACAAAGAGTTTATGTACGACTAATTAAGGATAAAAAATAATGTCAATACAAGAAATAGAAGATGAAGATTTAGCGATAGCATCAGACATAGGGGATAAAGAAGAAGTTTTAGTCAAGACACATGAAAGAATAAATGAACATTTATGTGGAGAGATCACACTTATGGAAAATGGCTATGTTGAGGTGCTTCTAGTAACGCAGCCAGAAATGGTAGCAGATGATATTGGACTCATACATGGTGGCTTTATCTTTAGTGCTGCTGACTATAGTGCAATGCTTGCTGTTAATGAACACAATGTTGTTTTAGTCGCAAGTGATTGTCAGTTCCTCTCACCAGTAAAGTTTCATGATGAAGTTAAATTCATTGCAAAGGTAAGAAATAAAGAAGGTCGTAAACGCAATGTTCATGTTAAAGGGTATGTACTAGATATAAAAGTTTTTGAGGGTGAGTTTAAAACGATAATCACAGATAGACATGTTTTGAAACTTCACCTTATAGATGAAGAGGAAGAGAATATAGAGTCCAAAGAGTAGACTCTTATTTTTTAGCACTTAGTAAAAAGACTCCAAAATCTCTTTGGGGTTTGCTAATAGTCGCTATATTTTTTATACTTACATCTCTAAAACCACATTTTTTTACTACTTTTAATAGCTCTTCTTCTTTAAAACCAAAGTGATAAACACCACTATTATCTGAGTGAAAACTTCCGTCTTCTTTTTCTAGGTCTGCTATGGCTAAAAAACCATCTTTATGAAGGTTTTTATAGATGCTTGTAAAAAAGGCTTCTAAATTTTCTACATGATGAAGTGTCATAGAGCTCACAATCCCATCAAACACTATAGAGAGAGGTTCTTTAACTATATCTTGTTCTATAGGCTCTATAAAACACTCTGGAGTGTTCTTCTTTTTGAGTTTAGCAAGCATACTTGGTGACATGTCTACACCATATACCTTTTTAACTTTTTGTGCGACTAAAAATCCTAGAAGTCCAGTACCGACTCCAAAGTCCATAATCTGCATCTCTTTTGTGAGTGAGAACTTTTTTTGTATAGCATCAAATATAGCTACTGGTGTACTCTTACGAATAGATCCATCATCCCAGTTTTCAGCCTTATCTTTAAAATGATCTTGCATTATAATGTTCTCATCCAGTAGTCAGTATTTTGCTGCTCTACTTGTATAGTTGTTGTGTCACCATGGCCAGGATACATAGTCTTGTCAAAGTCTAGAAGTTTGAACTTTGCTAAAGATTCCTTCATGTCACTAGGGCTAGAGAGTGGAAAATCAGTACGTCCTATGCTTCTCTTAAAGATAAAATCCCCACTAAACATAGCATCACCTATCTCTATGGTAGAGCATCCCGGACAATGTCCCGGGAAGTGGCGAAACTGTACCTTGACACCATTAAACTCAAGCTCTTCATCTCCATCTATTATGACATCAGGAGTGGAGGGTGGTAGGTCTGGCATCCATGAGCTATCAGTGAGCATTACAACATCGCCCTTTGGTGTGTAGAGCTTAATACCGAACTCTTTTTGCACGGCTGCATTTGACCAGACATGATCAAAGTGTCCGTGAGTGTTTAAAATAGCTACCGGATTTGTCACATTCTCTTTTATCCAAGGAAGTGCATCTACACCAGGATCGATGATAAAGTCTTTTCCCTCTGTAGTGACAATGTAACAGTTTGTTTGATAGACTCCCATTGGCTGTACTTTTATGGTCATATTTATCTCTTTTTTAGTGGGATTATAGCATTATTCGTCTATGAATTTTTATAAAGAGCTAGAGTTAGTACTACAAGCTAAGAGTACAGTACAAAAAGTAAAAGAGTTTGAGAATTTTTATGAGTCTTATAAAACGAGTGAAGTTGTTTTTGATGAAGAACATCAAACACTCTACTTTGAAGAGCCATCTTATCGAGATTTTTGCAAGGTCATACCTCCACAAGACGTCCCTAAACGCAAGAATTTAACCGTTGCTGAGGGGCAAATAAATCTTCTTCATGCTATAGCTCACATAGAGTACTCGGCGATAGATCTTGCTCTTGATGGGGCATATAGGTTTAAGGGACTTCCTAAGTCTTACTATGATGACTGGCTTGAAGTTGCAGCCGATGAGGTAAGACACTTTTTAATGCTAGAGAAACTGCTTAAAGAACTTGATGCTGAGTATGGAGATATAGAGGTCCACAATGCACTCTTTGAAGCAAGCCAGCGCACTAAGACTCTATTAGAACGTATGGCCGTAGTACCGCGCTACTTAGAAGCAAATGGACTCGATGCAACCCCTATGATATTGACAAAACTCAAAAAGCTTCCAAAAAAGGAGATGGTGAGTAAAATAATAGCTACGCTAGAAGTCATACTTGAAGAAGAGGTAGATCATGTCAAAAAAGGCGATGTCTGGTTTGAGTATGCTTGCGAGAAAGAGAATGTAGAAAAAGGTGTCTACTTTGAGATTATAGAGAAGTACTATCCACAAGGATTTCTCCGTCCTAAGAACTTAAACTTAGAGGCAAGAATAGAGGCAGGGTTTAGCTGTAGCGAGCTCAAACATATGGCTAAACGCGAGGTGTGTTAAGCT
>WFNM01000035.1 GCA_015488615.1 Sulfurimonas sp. | reverse complement strand
ATAATATCTGTCAGTGTAGTAAGCTTTTGCTTGTACATCGTCTTTGGGAGTATATGCTCTCATATTACATTAACCTTTTTGGCTTTTGTGCATTGCCAGCTTTGTTTGCACGGATTTTTTTCTGTAGTAACATTACACCATACTGAAGAGTTTCAGGACGTGGTGCACAACCAGGAAGATATAAATCAACAGGAATGATTCTATCTACACCTTGAACAGTTGCATACGTGTTAAACATTCCACCAGTGTTGGCACAAGAACCCATAGATATAACCCATCTAGGTTCAGTCATCTGATCATAAAGACGCTTGATAAACTCAGCGTGTTTTTTCGTAAGTGTCCCTGCAACGATCATAAGATCTGATTGACGAGGAGAACCACGGAAGATAGTACCGTAACGGTCGAAGTCGTAACGAGAAGCACCAGAAGCCATCATCTCAATACCACAACAAGCAAGACCATAAGTCAGTGCCCAAAGTGAGTTAGAACGACCCCAGTTTACTATCTTGTCAATAGAAGTGAGTGCGACAGGAAGTCCACCATCTTGTGTATAATTTACTTTATGTTGTGCCATTCTAGCGCTCCTTTTTTCCATGCATATACGAAACCGATTGCAAGAAGTAGTATAAACATTAACATCTCAGCAAAACCAAACCAACCAAGTAGTTTAAAGTCTACTGCCCATGGGAACATAAACACGATCTCTACATCAAACAGTAAAAACAGAAGTGCAAACAGGTAAAACTGAGGAGATACTCTGTTTGGTTGTTTTGTGATTTCTGGTCCACACTCGTACACAGAAAGTTTGATTTTTTCGCTATCTTTTGCTGCTAATGCACGACTCGCTAAACGAGCGATTACAGTTGTCGCGATAAATGCACCAAATGTCGCTACAAACAGTACGAATACACCAAAATACGGATTTGCAGTATTAATATGCTCCATATATAACCTACCTTTTAAATTCATTTAAGAATATATTTGTTTTCCACACTAAAAAATAGTAAGTGTTAAGCCACTACTATCCTCATAGAGAATTGGAAAAAACAGTTACTGCACTATATCAAAAAGAGTATTAAAGTTTAGTTTTTAGTTACAGAAGTAAGAAGGAATGTCACAAAATGCTACACCATTTTTATGAGAGGAAGATATGTGTGTAAAATGGTAATACTTGTGCATATTATAGTTTAAAAAGAGCTTTATTTGCCTTAGAAAGAAATAGTAGCCAGAGGGGTAACTAATCCCTCTGTTTTGATTAATGCAATATTGGTGCGAACACCATTATGATTAAAAAGGCTACTATTAGCTTACTGTTCAAAGCGAAGCCTTTATATTAAGCTCCCACCCACACCACAAACCAACCAAAAATTTGGCAAAAAAAAAGGTTAAGACAAAAGTCTTAACCTTAATCGCTCAATACATAACTTGGTAGTTAATCAAGTTACTCAAGGCATTCGTTTGAACATCAGTTAAATTATAGCAGAAAGTTGTTAATATTTACCCATTACTTCTGCAAAAACCCCATAGATTTTTCACTGTCGAAGTTTGCATCTTTCTCTCGCCCTATTTCATCTATGAAATCTTGAGTAGTAAAAAGAGGTTCATCTGCTACAGCTACCTTATAGGCAGTATTTTTCACTATAAGGTTTATTTGTCCACCTGTAAGAGCATAAGAAGCAAGCTCTTTTATATCAAACTTTTTCTCATAAGGTGCGTCCACAGGTAACATCAATTCCCAAAGTTCCTCGCGCTGTTCTTTATTCGGTTTTTTAAACTCTATCTTGTAGTTAAAACGTCTTGAGAAAGCTTTGTCTATATTTTCTAGTAGGTTTGTAGTTGCTATGAGCATACCACGGAAGTTTTCTATCTGCTCTAAGAAGATGTTTTGCATCTGGTTATGCATCTGATCTGCTCCGGTGATAGTACCGCTACTTCTAGCTCCTAAGAACTGGTCTGCTTCATTGAGCAGAAGAATAGGCTCTGTTTTTGTTTTTTCACTTAGTTCATAAAAGGTATCGAAAATCTTACGAACATTCTTTTCACTCTCCCCTACATACATAGAGAGAATCTTAGAACAGTCAAACGCGAGTACTTGGCGTTTAAGTGACTTCGCAAGAGAGTAAGCAGTCATAGTCTTTCCAGTTCCTGCAGCACCGTAGAAGATGATTCTCGCATCTATCCCAGACTTCTTCTCTTTAATACCCCATTTCACTAAACGAGCTACTACCTCTTTATCTACTTGTTGCATGAGATTATTGAGTGTTTCACGAGTTGTCTCGTTGAGGACTACATCATCAAGATCTGTATCGCTATCTATGAGTTCAAAAATATCTTGCTCTTCTATGAGTGCATTGAGTTTAAGGCGAGTGACTTTCTTCGTTTTTTGTGGATGAATGATACTTTGAAGTACCTCATCGACTATGTAGAAAGAGCGACTTATTCCGCCAAAAGGATTGAGCATCTCTTCATAGTCTATGATCTCATTACTTATAAGGTTTGCACCATCTTCTAAAAGAGCACGATTTTTAATACGATCATAATCATCTATAGAGATAAGATCTATGAGTGCATTCATCTCTCGAAGTGAAGCATCTGTTGCACTATACTCCTCACGAAGCAGTGCGATAAATATCACCTGTTCAAGATTACTCATTTTCTTTTGTTTAAAAAACTTATCGAGTACAAGTTTCTCAGAGGTCTGTGCTACTCTTTCAGCAATACGAGTCTCAAGAAGTTTCATCTTGGCTTGAAGTCTATCTATGCCAAGAGAATGTTCATGCACATTTTGGCGAATCACTGACATCTTCTGATAAAGTTCTATACGAAAAAATTGGTCTTGTAGATACTCTAAATGATCTGCGTAGGGCTTTACCTCAGGAAGATCAGGTTCTAGTGAGCCTTCTTGGAGTAGCTTTAAAAAAGAGGGAGTGAGACCTACAGCAGTATTGAGAAGTTCTAAGGGAGTAACATCAGATATCTTCATAGGAGTAAAGCTCTGCTGATGCATCCAACCAAGTTCAAGAAGATTTTTAGTCTCTTCTAAGTGTACAAGATGTTTATATCCCTCTGTTTCATAAAGCTCTTGAAGCATGTCTAAAACCAGCACATCATCTTGCCCTTGCATATACATCTTTGAGAGGTACTGAAGCATTTCTGCTTCAGTTTTACTACACTTGAGTTGCATATAGATTTCTGTTTTTGTAACATCTTTTTTCGATAAAAAGTTTACTAAATTTTTCAAGTAGTTCCTTAAAATTTATAGCCTAGACCAGCTGAGAGGATAAGCACATTTGAGTTTGAGAATGTTCCATCGATACCCGCATCATTTTTCACTGTACGATTATCACGCATAGAGTAAAGAGCTGACATCCCGATATTTATACTGTCACTTATATCATAACGTCCACCAACTGAAACAGAAAGAGAGTTAGAGTCTGGAAGCTCAAAACTCAATGTTTCATCAGGAACAGGAGAGTTGTCATACACCATACCAGCCATAAGACTCATTCCATCAAGTTTTTGTGTAAGACCTAAACGATAAGCAGAAGTATCTTTCCAATTTTTTGGAATTGCATTGTCAAAATTAGGGACAAGAATACTTGGGATGCTACTTGTATAGCCAAAATCTAATGTTTTATATGCTGACCACATAACTCTTTCATATACTACTTCTACAGTTGTATCTGTAAAAAAAGTATATGCTAGTCCTGCATTAAAAGTTGCTGGGAGAGGAATCGCTACGCTTGATCCTCCATCATAAACCTTAGCATTACCAATTAAAAGTTTTGCATTTCCTTGTTCTGTAAGACTTACCTTTGAACGATATGTAAGTGCTATGTCAAGTTTTTTTGTTGGCTTATATGAAAGTGCAAGATTATAACCTGCATCAAAACTATCACCATTCATATCCCTTGAAGCACTTGAACTACTTTTCACAACTCCTCTAGAGTGAATCATTCTAAAACCAAAAGCAACTGCAAGATTTTTTGTAACTTCCACTGCTACTGTAGGATTTATTTCTAGAACTTCTAGTGTAAACTCTTTAGCTCTATCTACCGCTGGAGAGTCATTCCAGCGTTTTGAGAGTCCACCTGGAACTACTACACTCAAACCTAAACGGGCATTTCCTAGCTTAGGAGAAACATAGTTAAATGATGGAATGAGAAATGATTCAGACTCAGAATTAATATTTACACCACTTTGTGTACCACCAGCACTGCCCTTATAGTTTACAGGGTCCAAGCCTATGTACATTAAATCAGCTTCTAAATTATTTTCATCAGCCATAAAAATCATATTTGCAGGGTTATAGTAAGCTGCATCTGCACTTGTAGTGTGTGCAACATTTGCAGCACTTAGTGCTGCACCATTTGTAGAAACTTCTGGAATCTTATAGCCACCTGCGCTTAAAGCACTTGCTGCGATGAGTGAGAGTGTTGTGAGTTTTAGTAAAGTTTTCATTATTGAATATCTCCTGATCTAATTCCTGCGAACCATCGCACTGCTGCACCGTAAGCTGTAGGTCCACAATCAGCATGAATAAATGGCAATTTTCTTGTTATACTTGTTGTTGGTATTGGAGTTAAAGTAACATCTGCACCAGCTGCTTTAAACTTATTATAAGTATTATTTGACTCGCTAAATGGGATAATATCATCGTCTAAACACTGAATCAAATTCATTTTAGATTTTGGTACCCAGTTGTCAAGATTGTTTTCTACAAACTTTTGTCTCATGATATTATTTACATTATTTTGATAGTCTGAGATAAATGTATCTTTAAAAAGTGCATTCGCTGTATGTGTGTAAAAACCATAATCCGTAACTGTTCCATTAGCGTCTACTGCTCCTAGACCTAGTATAATATTGATAGGCACAGTATCATGCAAACCGTCAAATGCAAATTGAAATTTGAAAAGTGGTGGAATTGCAATATCACTTAAATTCACATCATTATAATAGTGTGTATAAGAATATGCTAAATCTGCTAAAAATGCAGGATATGCCATCTTACGTGTAGCATTAAGCTCTATATTTCCTAAGTCTTCCACATTATAAGGTCCTGCCATAGGTGCGACACCCATAAGATTCACCGTTGGTAAAGTACCATCTTCTATGCTTTGTGCTGTTGCCATCGCATTGTAACCACCCTCAGAGTAGCCAGTTATATAGAGTTGATGATTTAAAATAACACTATGCTCTTGCATATATTTCATACTTGCTTTTATCATATCCACAGCACTCTGTGCGGCTGCTTTTTTCAAGATATAGGGATGAACTGTAGTATTAGAGTCACCAAAACCTATATAATCTGGATAAATACCAGCAAAACCAGCACGACCTGTTATAAGTATTGCAGGTTTATAATCTGGCACTCCATTTGAAACTTCAACATTTGTAGGCGCTTCAGAATTAAGAAAAATTGTTCCATGGTTATCACAAAGCATAGAAACTGTAAAGGGTACTTGATTTGTAGCAGCCCTATATGCAGCATATGCTGGAGTTGGGGTAGGGATTGTAAGTAATCCTGAAGCAACTACTGCTTTGCCATCTTGTCCTACTGTGTTATAGCTAATTTTTACAGCCTTATACTCAAAAGCATTCGTAGCATTTGCATCAATACCACCTTTTACATACTGTAACATAACTGATGCATTTACATCGTCAATAAGTGCCGCACTCACAAGTTGAGCAGATCCATCCTCAACACTGTTTTTACCTTGATTGCCATCAACACCACATGCACTTACAAATGCTACTAGTGATAGAGTAAGTAGGTATTTCGTACTCTTTTGTATAGTTTTTATCAAAACTAGACCCTCCTTTATTTTAAAAAATTTTTTTCAGTGTAACAAAAAAACTTAAAAATTAAAATTATTTCTCGAAAGAATAGAGAAGTTCTATCTCATCTTTCCAAATAGTATCATCTATAGTTTCAAGAACAAGTGGAATATCATCCATTCTCTCATCATTCATGATAAATCTAAAAGCATCTAAACCTATCTCGCCCTCTCCTAAAGAGTGGTGTCTATCTACATGGCTTCCGAGTGGTGGCTTTGAGTCGTTGATGTGCATGCCCATAAGGTACTTAAAGCCTACAACTTTCTCAAATTCATCCCATGTTTTATCATAAGCCTCTCGTGTTCTGATGTCATATCCTGCTGTAAACATATGGCAAGTATCTATACAAACGCCAATACGGCCCTTGTCTTCTACCTTATCTATGATGTGAGCGAGATGCTCGAAACGCCAACCGAGGTTACTTCCCTGCCCTGCTGTATTTTCAAGAACTGCACTGACACCCTGCGTTTTGTCTAATGCAATGTTAATAGACTCTGCGATGACATCAAGACATACATCTTCTATGGGTTGCATGATTTCTATGTTTTCTTTCTCTGACTTTTTCACTTTCGCTAAGTGACTTCCTGGGTGAAAATTAAGTCGGTCAAGTCCTAAAAGCTCACATCTTTGGAGTTCATCTATAAACGCCGTGCGAGACTTCTCTAACTTCTCTACTTCTGGATGCCCTAAGTTTATAAGGTAAGAGTCATGAGGAAGCACATGTTTTGGAAGTATTCCACTTGCATCAAGCATAGTTTTAAACTTGTCAATAGTCGCACTATCGAGATCTTTTGCTACCCATTGGCGTTGGTTTTTTGTAAAGAGAGCAAAGGCTTTTGCCCCTATGGCTTCTGCGTTTGTTATCGCGTTGTAAACACCACCACTTGCCGAGCAGTGTGCTCCTACGAACTTGTTAGATTTCTTCATTATTTTATATCCTTGATTTTTATCAGTATTCTATTTTTTCTATCTTTGAAGTAGATTGCTTTGGCATTTACTTTATAAAGTATATTTACATCATCTGTTTCAATATTTTGCTCATATCCATCTACTGTTCTAATTCTATTTTCACCCTTATAAATAGGCAAACCTAAAAGTACATTTTGGAGTAAATTATCAGGGTAGGCTTTGTTTAAAAACTCTGTATTAAATTTACTACGGCTCATACATCCTTCATCTACACACACAAGATAGTTGATAGCTATTTTTTTGATGGATTTTCCAGCGATAAAAAGCTCTGCCTCTACAGCATCACCACTATGGCGGATATAAGCAAGATCTGAGAACTTTAACTGAGGAGATTTTATGATAAGGATTTTTGAATCACTATGCTTATAGTGCTTGATACTACAAGCACTAAAAAGCAGTAAAAATGCGAAGAGTATTGAGTACTTCAAATCTATTTAGCTAAAAACTTTCCACATTTTTTTACAGAAGTTCCACCAAAAGTTCTTACTTCCACTGCTGAACCATTTTTTGCTACCACCTGACGTTTACACTCATCTTTTGCTATACAGTCTGGATTTTCACATCCTATGTTTTCTGGTAATTGTGCCATTCTCTTTCCTTATATTTAAAATAAATTTAGTCTGCAATTCTAGCGAATTTTTTCTTATTATAGAATATTTATTGAGTTTAGTGTAAAATACTAAATAATACTTTCAAGAGGGGAAGCATATAATGCCCATAGATATAGAACATGATAATGTTGAAATAGCACTTAAAAAGCTTAAAGCAAGAGAAAATAGCCTTCGCCAGCTTGAAGCCATTTCGGGTATGGGAAGCTGGGAAGTTGATCTAAAAACACGCAAATCTATCTGGTCCGATCAAAGTTATATCAATTATGGACTTGATAAAGCAACAACAGAACCAACCTATGAAACCTTTTTATCTGCTATTGTCCCTCAAGATTTACCTCTTGTGCAAAAAAGCATTGCAGAGGGTATTGCAACTAAAAAAGTTGTACATATAGTCTGTCAGCTTAAAAAAGGTGATGGGACTATTGCTACATTTTCACTATATGGACAAGCCCTCTATGATGAGCATGATAAACCTATAAAACTCATTGGAACCACTCAAGATATAACAGAAAGCATAAAACTTAAAAAACATGCAGAAGAGCTCTCAAAACTCATAGAATACTCCTCTAGTGAGATATATGTAATAGATTACAATCTAAATTATTTGTATGTTAATGAGGGTGCCACTAATGCCCTCGGTTACAGTAGAGAAGAACTTTTAACAATGAATACAAAAGATATAAACCCCTATATGGACGATGAAAATATTCATTTTTTACAAGATTTACTCAACCATACCCACCATACACTCAACCGTACTGTACATAAACGTAAAGATGGTTCTTTGTATGATGTGCAATCCTATCTTCACACACTCACATATAAGGGAAAAGAAGCTTATGCTATTTTCGATACAGATATTTCAGAGATCATAGAACTCGAAACCAAACATAAAAAACAGGCAAAAATTTTAGAGTTTATTCATGACTCTATCATAGCCACAGATATAGAGGGAAACATCACTAACTGGAACAAAGGAAGTTCTTCTCTTTTTGGGTATACAAAAGAGGAGATGCTTGGGAAGAACATCTTAAGTACCTATGATGAGGATAACGAGTACACACTAGAAGAGCTTTTTACTCTACTAAATATTCAAGGAAATTTAGATATAGAAGCCTATATGACACCAAAAAATGCTAAACGTATTATCTGTGACATCTCTTTGAGTATAGCTAAAGATGACTATGGCAATGTCGATGGTTATGTAGGCTATATCCAAGATATCACTGCACAGAAAAAGACCAAGTATCTTCTCGAACAACAGACAAAAAAACTTAAATACCAAGCACATCATGACACACTCACAGATCTTCCAAACCGTACACTCTTTAAAGATAGACTCTCACAAGCCATACTCTCTGCAAAACGCAATCATGAGAAATTTGCCCTGCTCTTTATAGATCTAGACCAGTTCAAAAAGATTAATGACACATTAGGACACGATTTCGGTGATGATGTTCTCATAGAAGCAGCAAACCGTCTTCAGAGTGCCATACGAGAAGAGGACACCCTCGCCCGTTTAGGTGGTGATGAGTTTTGTATTATTATCAAAAATGTACAAAATATTAGAGGTGCTTCTACTGTTGCGCAAAAAATTGTAGATAGTATGCAAGAAGCTATTGAAATAAGTACACACACTTTATATGTTACATCAAGTATAGGAATAAGTATCTACCCTGATGATGCAACGGTAGACAATGATCTTATCAAACATGCGGATGTTGCCATGTATAGAGCTAAAGAAGAGGGGCGAAATAACTTTCAATTTTATGCTTCGGAGATGAGTGCTTATGTTTTTGAACGTGTTGTAATGGAGTCAAGTCTTCGTATCGCGATAGAGAAAGAGGAGTTTGTTGTCTACTTTCAACCACAGTACGACATAAAAAGTGGTGCTATTGTTGGGATGGAAGCTCTTGTAAGATGGCAACATCCTAGTCTCGGACTTGTAGCTCCTATAAAGTTTATTCCTATTGCTGAAGAGAGTGGGCTTATTATAGATATTGATCGTATTGTTATGAAAAAGGCGATGGCACAGTTTGCTCTATGGAAAAAAGAGGGCTTACATCCAGGTGTACTCTCACTCAATCTCGCTATGAAACAGCTTGCCCAAGAGGATTTTTTATCCTATCTGATCAAGACTATGAAAGAGATGCACTTTCAATCTTCATGGCTAGAGCTAGAAGTAACAGAGGGTCAAGTGATGGCTAATCCAGAGCAGGCTATCAAAAAGCTTAATCAGATAAATGCTATGGGAATAGAAATTGCCATAGATGATTTTGGAACAGGCTACTCTTCACTCTCTTACCTGAAAAAACTTCCCTTAGATAAACTCAAAATCGACCAGTCCTTTGTTAAAGATATCCCAAAAGATGAGGATGACATGGCGATTACTAAGGCAATCATCGCACTCGGACAGAGTCTTAACTTGAAAATTATTGCAGAGGGTGTGGAGACCCAAGAACAAAAAGAGTTTTTAGCACAAAATGGATGTGACCTTATTCAAGGTTTTTTCTACTCTCGCCCTATCCCTGCACACGAGATAACAGAACTTCTAGAGTCTACTCAAACTTCGACTTACTAAGTGCACTGATGCGCCTTAATGCAGTGTCTGCTACACTCAGTAACTCCTCTGTATCTCGTTTGAGATCACTATAGTACACTTTCGCCTTATCTATCTTCATCTGATTTGAGCTAAGTGTCTCTTTTATTTTTGAAAATATTCCCTTTTTTTCTTCTAAATAAAAGAGTTTATAGATATTTGCATAGTCACTGTGCCACTTCTCATGACTTGCATCTAAACGTTCAAAAAGTTGTAGTCCACAGATCTCTTTCATTCTCTTTTCGTTAGTATGAAACCAGATACCACATTCACACTCCATCTTTCCTAGTGCTGTTGGGTCTTCTATTTTTTTACCTTTGATCTCATCATTTACCTTCTGCATCTGATGAAGATGTACATTTTTTGCATTTTCCATAGCATCAAGCATCTCTTCTTTTGTCATAACTTCCCCAATTTTTTTAAAATTATTGTAGAAGTTTAATAGAAAAAACTATACAATAAACTTAATATTTGCAAGAGGAGTTAATTATGACACATCCAGAACCTACTACTAACGAAATCAAACTAAATCCTAAGAGATACATCGTTTCAAAGACTGATGAGAAGGGAATTATAGAGTATGGGAATGACTATTTTGTTGAAATATCTGGTTACACTGAAGCAGAACTCATAGGCAAGCCTCACTCTATAGTTCGCCATCCAGATATGCCTAAGGTAGTCTTTAAGATGATGTGGGACAGGATCAACCGTGCACAAAATATTATGGCAGTTGTCAAAAACCTTGCTAAAGATGGAAGTTACTACTGGGTTGTAACAGAGTTTGAACCAAAAGTAGACCCTATCACAAACGAGATCATCTCACATACTGCATTTAGAAAAGCGGCTCCACAAAATGCTATAGACACGATGGCTCCGCTCTATCAAAAACTCATAGAGATCGAAAAAGAGGGTGGTGTTGAGGCGAGTGAGAAGTATCTTCGTGGCTTACTTGAAGATAAAGGTACCACTTATGATGCCTACATAGATGACTTAGTGGGTAACCATGGAATTTTTAAGATGTTTTTCTCACTTATGAAAAAACTCTTTTCATAAGAAGGAAAAAAATATTGAACTTAAAAGCTACACTTACTCAAGAGAAAGTACCACTTCCTGAGAATTTTTTTACACTGGTACAAAAGTACAAAGAGCACTTACATAAGTGGAATAAGATTCATAACCTTACAGGAGCAAAAGATAACAACACACTTGATGAATTTATCTATGATGCGATTTTTCCTGTGACTTTTTTACCAAAGGTGGACTCACTTATGGACATAGGTACAGGTGCTGGATTTCCAGGAATGATACTCGCGTTTGGATTGCCTGATACTCATGTTACTCTCGTTGAGCCTCTCATGAAACGTGCCTCATTTTTACAATTTATCAAAGCAGATTTAGAACTTAAGAATGTGACAGTAGTCAAGAAGCGTGTAGAGCAGATGGAAGCAAAGATTTTTGACCTCATCACTTCTCGTGCAGTTACTGACACAAAAATGCTTTTAGAACTCAGTGAGCATTTCAGAGATAAAGAGACAAAGTTTCTTTTTTATAAGGGCGAAAAAGTTTTTGATGAAGTTCGAGATGGAGTAAAAGATATGCAGCACAAGATCATCGAGACAAACAACAGACACTATCTACTTTTAGGAGAAAACTTATGATACTCAAGGTTTTACTTATTATTGGTGTTATTGGCATCATATATTTTATGTTTATAAAGAAAAAGCCCTCTATAGCTTCACAAAAAAAGGCATCAAAAAAAGAGATGCCAAAGGCTAATGATATGGTTGAGTGTGCAAGTTGTGGTATTTATGTAGAAATAAATGAAGCAATTTTAAGTGATGCAAAGTACTACTGCTCAAATGAATGCCTCAATACAAAGGATTAAGTGATGTTACTCTTTGGACATAGATTTATCCCTAGTAAGAGTTTTTACCATATTGACTCCATAGAAGCCATTAAAAACACACCACCCTCTTCTACTCTTTACTTCGCATTTAGTGAAGAAAACCTTGATATCATAGAGTATGTAAATACAAATAGCATCGCATTTATGCTCAGTGTACAAAACATTACAGAACTTATCTATGCCTCCTCTTTAGGTGCAAAGTTTATCCTTGTACCTAAAGAGCTTGCAAAAACAGCCCAAGATATAGCTGAGTCTTATCTTTTTGATACAAAAATAATTGTCAAAATAGAAGAAGAGTCAGAGATAGAGGAAATGGCACTCCTTTCTCTTGACGGTGTTCTCTTTACAAATGCCATCATCAAAATCACCGACTAAAATGTTCCACTTTCTCTCTTTTACAGTTGCTCTTCTTCTACTGAGTGGCTGTTCTACAAGGGGAGTTGGCACATATAAACAGCAAAGCACACTCAAAAGACACTCAAAGCCAGCACAAGAAAATCTACAACTTGACAACAACACCGCAATCACTGATGCTTTGTATGAAGAGTACATGAGATGGGAGGGGACAAGATATAAATTTGGTGGAAATTCTAAGCAGGGAGTAGACTGTTCTTCATTTGTACAGCAACTCTACTTTAATGCACTCAATGTGAGAGTCCCGAGGAGTACAAAAGAACAAGCTAAAATCGGCCGATGGATTAAGAAAAGTCAGCTTCGTAGCGGTGACTTAATCCTCTTTAAAACAGCTTACAATAAAAGACACTCAGGTGTTTATCTCGAACATGGAAAGTTTATGAATGCCTCTTCAAAATATGGAGTCACTCTCTCAAACATCAACAATCCTTACTGGAGAGAGAAGTATTGGCAGAGCCGAAGAGTTTTTGAGTACTAACAAGTTTCTAAACTATCTCGCGTTTAAGGTGTGCCTTTAAAGAAGTGAGAACTTCATAACTAATGGTCTTAGCAAAAAGTGCTGCATGGCTCGCATCATTGAAAACAAGCAATTCATCTTCTTCACAAATAAAAGAACTATTGTCCATAGAGATACGTCCTGCTATAGCTATACCCTCTGGTGTTTCATAATGGTTTGAGCATGAACGCAAAAAACCATCTGCATATCCAAAGTCATAGTTACTCACACAGCAACTCTTCTCACTACAAAATGTAGCCCCATACCCAACAGAGTCTAGCTCATATAGAGTACGAGTTGAGTTTTTACTTGCATAGAGTGAGAGCACTGGTTTTAAATCTCTACTCACTAACTCTTTTGGCATCTCTAAACAGCCATAAGCAGCTATACCTACTCTTGCCATATCTTCATTAAAGTTCTGCTCACGAAAAAGTGCAGCAGAGTTACATGAGTGAAAACGCAGAGTTGATGGAAGTCTTTTTTTGAGCAGTCCAAAGTTATTTTTTTGTGTCTCATAATTACCATTAAGCTCATCAGCACAGCTATGATGGGTAAATACAGCCTCAAGTTGTAGTCCCTGTTTTTTTATAAGTTCTATCGCCTTATCTACTTCAAAGAGACTTACACCATTTCGTCCCATACCTGTATCTACTTTGAGCTCTACTTTTGTATCTTTAGCAAACTTTTCAATGGCGTTTATATCGTTAATAGTGTAAAAAAAATTTTGACTTGGTGCATAAGGTATATCTGCTAAGACTAAGATATACTCAAAATACTCTTCTATCTCTTTTGCCTCTAACTCTAAACGTACAACCGCCTTAGTGATACCATACTCCTTGGCAAGCATCGCTACTTCTCTCAGTCCATGCCCATAAGCATTATCTTTGAGTACCAGAGCTATTTTCTCTTTAGATCCTGTCTGTTTAGCAATAGCATCAAGATTATAAAAAAAGTTTGATTTACTCAGTGTTATTCGTGGCATTTTTCTCAACTTTTTGTGGTGCTTCTGTATTCAATATAGCCATACCACTGATAATAAGATATGTTGCTAGTCCAAAACCAGTAGCAATAATCAAAGTGTGTTTTATTTTTTTTGTAATATTCATAAATAAAATTTTATCTAAAAAGTACTAACACTTAACACTAATGTAACACTCTTTTAATATTATTCTCTAATATAAATTTTTAAGGTTACAAGTATGAAAAGAAAAATTTTACTCACTACTTTAGCAGCAGCAACACTTAGTGCAACAGAGATACAACTTGAGACATTAGGGGTAGAGTCTACTCGACTCACAGAGGTTGCACAAAATGTACAGACCTCAGCAGATGTTGCACAAGCACTCAGCACAAGTGTTCCAAGTGTAGATATGTCCCGTCGTAGTGGTATTGCTAACGATATCTTCATTCGTGGACAAAAACGTGACAATATCACTGTTGAAGTTGATGGAGCCAAAATTTATGGTGCTTGCCCTAACAGAATGGATCCCCCTATCTCTCATATAGTTGCAAATCAGATTGATAGTATTGAAGTTATTGAGGGCCCTTATGATGTTGAAAGCTTTGGAACACTTAGTGGTGGAGTAAAGATAAAGACAAAGAGACCTACCAAAAAAGCCAAAGGTCAACTAAATGTTGGTATTGGTTCATTTAACTATAAAAAATTTGGGGCTAGTGCGAGTGGAGGCAATGACTCTATCAGAGTCTCTGCATCTATTTCAACTGAGTCTAGTGATCAGTACAAAGATGGGAATGGTGACACTATAGCTCAACAGATTGACAACTATGTAGCTACTACTAGTTTAGCTGGAACAAAAAAAGACCCACGTCTACAGCCAGAGTACTATAATATGCAGGCATATATAAAAAATAGTGCCATGATAAAAGCATTTATCACAACTGCAAAAAATCAAGAGCTTCGTTTAAGTGTCACTGCAAACAGAAGTGATAATGTACTCTATGGAAATTCTAAAATGGATGCTATTTATGATGACTCAAACATTTACAGTCTTGAGTATAACATCGACTCACTAAGTGAAAGCTACAAAAATATAAATATTCAGTACTATCACTCAGATGTTGATCACCCGATGGGAACTAACTATAGAATGTCATCAATTAATCCAGGTGGTGCAGTTATAACAAACCACTTAACTACTGCTATGAATGGAATTAAACTTAAAAATAGTTTTGAATCTCTTGGATATAAACTCCTTTTTGGTCTTGATGGAAGTCAAAGGATCTGGGATGGTTACTATCTTAAAAATGGCTCTACTTCTACGATAGCTAATAGAAAGAGTATAAATAATACAGTTACAGATGACTTAGCTCTCTTTGCAAAACTAGATAAAAAATATGGAAATATTACTCTTAGTCTAGGTGCTAGATATGATGATACCACAGTTACAAACCATACATACCAAAACAATGATTACTCCTCACTTGGACTTAGTATCATGAGTAGTTATAACTTTAACAAAGAAAACAAAATATTTTTAGGAGTAGGTCAAGCTTCTCGTGTACCTGATGCTAGAGAGCTGTACTTCTCAGGTTCAATGGGAAACCTTATTGGAACACCAGATCTCAAAAAAACTACAAATAGTGAAATAGACCTAGGATATGAGACTAATAATGAGTACGTTAAACTAAAAGTAAAAGCTTTCTACTCCTCTTTAAAAGATTATATCTACTATAACACTAATAATAAAACTACTCTCATGGGAGTTTCTGTTTCCAAAAATGCATTTGAAAACATTGATGCAACTATTTATGGTGCTGAGATGAGTGCCTCTTACTATATCAATGACGATACAACATTAGATATGGGGGCTTCCTATAAACGCGGTCAAAAAGATAAAGCACTCAGAGGTCAAACTAACACTAACTTAGCAGATATAGCACCACTTCGAGGAGTCATTGCACTTAACTATGCATATGCAAATAACTCGCTTGCAACATTAGAAGTGCAATCGAGTGCCAAATGGACTAAATATGATTCAGATAATGGTGAACAAGCACTCAATGCTTGGAGTATTCTAAATTTAAAAGTTAAACATGCTGTAAATAAAAAGTTTGACTTAACTCTTGGTGTAAATAATATTTTCGATGAAAATTATGCTGTGAGTAATACCTATGCAGACTTAGTATTACTCACTGGAGGTGGAAATGTTATGCTTATGAATGAACCAGGCCGTTATATTTATACTCACTTAGATTTTAAGTTTTAGATGCTTTAAAGTTCTTTCACTATATAATAAAGAATAATGATAGAACAAGGGAGAAGAGATTTT
>WFNM01000034.1 GCA_015488615.1 Sulfurimonas sp. | reverse complement strand
TCATATCTTGTGGCATGATAAGACTCAAGTCTTTAAATGATGCTTGGTACTTTGATGTTTTTTGAGCGATTTTAAGTCCATAAGGAATTTTTGCAAAATCTAACTCACACATAAAAGTGATAGGTAAATCATACTCTTTTTCTACACTTGGATGTACACGGAAAAGTTCACCGATTTTTTCGCCATTAACAATTACACTAGCTGATTGAAAATCATGTGAAAGTGAGTGACTTGTTTTGTTCTCACGAAGTTCTATAGAACCTATCACATCAGAGATTTTCTGTACAAAGTAAGCAAAATCAATACTCGCTGGTTTTCCAGCATTTGCAATATTTTCATTCTCTTTCTCGCCACTAAATAAGAATCCCATATTATAAGATTCCTCACGTTCAGGAGTAAAAACAGAACCTATCTCAAAGAGTCTCACTGAAGAATAACCATTTTTGAAATTATTTGATGCTGATTTTAGTAAACCTGTTAAAAGTGTAGGTCTTAAAGTGTCAAGAGTCTGCACAATTGGATTAAGAAGTTCTAACTCCTCTTTTGTAGTCTCAAAACCATAAGAGTTAAGTACTTTCTTTTCATCAAATACAAAATGGACAGCTTCGTAAAAACCACTCTGTGCGCCACGATGTCTAAAAATTGAACGTTTTTTATATTCAAAATAATTATCTTCCAAACGGTTAGCTTCAGTTAAGATAAAAGGTTTTGAAGGAATATTATCAATACCGACCATACGAACAATCTCTTCAACGATATCTTGCTTATTTACAATATCATGGCGAAATTGTGGCACAGAGATAACAAATTTATCTGTAGCAGATTTTGATGTATCAAAACCAAGATTTTTAAGAATTTTTGCTACAATCACTTTATCTATATTTGCTCCAATAATTTCATCAATTTCCTGCTTAGTTACCATAACTATTTTTTCACTGTATGAATTCATAAGTTCTATACGACCACTATATGTAGTTGCATTAGAGTTTGCTTCAAGTAAATCTACACAATATGCAAGACCTGCATCAAGAGCAGGCTCACTTCCACGTGAAGTTTTATAAAACATTGGACCTGATTTTATCTTTGACTCAGCCATCTTTTTACTAATAATTTCTGGTGGAATATAAGAAGCTTCTAAGAGCATGGTTCCTTCAGAATTTTCTAGCTTAGAGTTATCATTTTGAATAATTCCTACTATTGAAGCAGTCTGTGAACCTTGAATACAGGCATACCCATTTTTATCTTCACTAAGTACTACTTTAGCAATCTTTTCAGTATCATTTACAAAAAAACTATGTCTATAAGCACGAAGAATCACACCTGTACTCTGTGTTACATAAAGAAGCATAGTCTCTACATCGCACTCACGTTTCTCTTCAATCTGTGCAAGTCTTAATTTCACTAAACTAGGTACTTCTAGCTCTTTAAGGTCAAGTGCCTTATAATTAAGATTAACATTGAGATCTTTTTCATAGGAGAGTGCTAGTACTCGACCAATCCCGCGTTTATCATCATTATCAGTAACTACATACTCTTTTACCGGCCTGTCAAAAGCAGCAGAGAGATCACGTGCAACACCACGAATGCTAAGACAATCTCCACGGTTAGCAGTAAGCTCTATCTCTATTAGATCATCATTAAAGAGTGGATTGGTACTTACTTCATCACCAAGTTTGCATTTGCCCATGCTTACATCTATCTCTAAAATACCTTTCCCAGTATCAGCAAGACCAAGTTCACTTGCGGCACAGATCATTCCATCTGAGTCTACACCACGAAGTTTTACTGGTTTTATAGTAAGACCACCAGGCATCTCTGCACCTAAAGTTGCAACAGCGACAGTAAGTCCAGCACGAACATTTGCTGCACCACATACAATCTGGCGAATAGAAGAACCTATGTCAACTTGACATACATTAAGTTTATCAGCATCGGGGTGCTTCTCACACTCTAAAACCTTACCAAAAACTATTTTCTCTGGAACTCTGTACTCGACTAAACGATCAACTTCTAAACCGATGCTATTAAATGTTTTTGCAATCTCTGCTGTAGATATTCCACTAAGGTCTATCCACTCTTCTAACCAAGATCTTGTTACTATCATTGAAATTGCTCCAGTAGTTTAATATCGCCTTCAAAAAGTGAACGAAGGTCGCCTATCTGATGAATAAGCATCGCAAAACGCTCTACTCCAAGTCCAAAAGCATAACCACTTACATTTTTATACTTCACAGCTTCAAAGACATTAGGGTCAACGATACCACAGCCTAGAACTTCTAACCAACCTGTATGAGAACATACACGACAACCTTCACCTTTACAGAAGACACAGCTAATATCTACTTCAGCAGATGGCTCAGTAAATGGGAAAAATGATGGGCGAAAACGCACCTCTACTTCTCCAAACATATACTTTAAAAAATCCTCTAAAATAAACTTCAAGTTTGCAAAAGAGACAGTCCCTTCTTTATCAACTAAAAGACCTTCTACTTGGTGAAACATAGGTGTGTGTGTAAGATCATAATCACGACGAAAAACGGCACCAGGAGCTATCATACGAATAGGTGGTTTTGTAGACATCATCGTTCTAATCTGTACTGGAGATGTATGTGTACGTAGCATCATCTCATCTTTGAAGTAAAATGTGTCTTGCATATCACGTGCTGGGTGGTACTTAGGAAGATTAAGAGCCTCAAAGTTATTGAAATCATCTTCTATTATTTGACCAGTTTTCACGGCAAAGTTCATAGAAGAGAAGTACTCTACAATTTTATCCATTGTCTCCATCACTGGGTGCAGTGCACCTGCTTGTGTAGAGGTAGAAAACATTGAAACATCTATAGCTTCTGCTTTCATAGCAGCTTGCAGTGCCTCTGTTTGAAGAGTAATCTTCTTTGCTGTAAACTCATTCATAAGTGCTGACTTATGTGTGTTGAGCTCTTTTGCAAGCTTACCTTTTTCAGCACCTGAGAGACCTTTCATCTTTCCAAATTCAGCTGCTAAAACACCTTTTTTACCAAATACACTGATGCGAATCTCTTCTAAAGTTTCAACACTCTGTGCTTCATTAATTTTATCGTACCACTCTTTCAATTATAGAGTCTCCATTTTTAGGAAATTTTGTCAAGATTATAGTGAAATTTAACTAATAGATAGCTTCATTTTTCTACATTTGTGATACAATAAACTCTACTTAAATTAAGGAAATACACAATGTGTCTATTTTGTAAAATTGTAAATAAAGAAATACCAGCAAATATTATTGCTGAAAATGATGATTTTTTAGCATTCCATGATATAAATCCTAAAGCTCCTATTCATATACTTGCTATTCCTAAAAAACATGTTGATAGTTTTATAGAAGTATCACCAACGACTATGGCAGGGATGACAAGTTTTATTCAAGAAGTAGCAAAGGAAGTAAAGATTGAGAAGAGTGGCTACCGTATTATCACAAATATCGGTGAAAATGGCGGTCAAGAGGTTAAACACCTACACTTTCACATACTTGGCGGGACTAAGCTTGCTTGGGGACATTTTAGTGATGCAGACCCAAAAAACAATCTCTAGACCCCTTAGAAGCTTATTTTAGCTCGGGCAGACGTTTATTTCGCCCATGTCTATATTTTTTCCCTGACCTGATATCATCTTCTCATTTTCACGAATAATCTTTCCATTGTGAGTAATTGAGTAAGAGATAGCTGTAGTATCACGAATAGTGTTAATAGTCGAGCAGTAAGTCTCTACTGAAGCCATTACCCATCTTGCAGCTGTTGTATCATCACCATCTGAGTTGAAGTTATATGTTAAGTGAAGTGTTTCAAACTTTGCTGGATGTGGCTCAGCACGAACGACTTCACCATCTACAACTAAATCAGTAACAGTTTTTCCCTGATTTTTAGGAATTAAAATCAAGTCAGTTGCACTACAAGTGATAATTCCTGATAAAAAGTATTCTATAGGTGAAATAGTAGGACAATCAATAATAAAACTACTCTTAGCAGTCTTTGCTTCAAACTTCATAGCATCTTTATGTGTTACAGTGATTTTCATTC
>WFNM01000033.1 GCA_015488615.1 Sulfurimonas sp. | reverse complement strand
CACCCTCTGCAATACTATACTCTTTATCTATCTCTATCTCCGTATAAGTTACAGCCATTTCATCTGAGAGGCTTAAAGGTATTACACTAAAGTCTGGCCATATAGTATTATTTAAAAAATTCTCTTTTATAGCTTGTATTGTCTCAGGTAATCCTATAATATTAAGAGATTTTTTACGTAAGTTAAAATAATTATCTAATATGTAAGCAATATCTATAATATGGTCAAGATGTGAATGTGTCATCCAGATATTTTCTATATCTATACTTTCTATATTAAGGGGTTCAAGTAAATTCCCCGCATCTATGACATTTTTTTTGTTCAGATAAAAAGCACTTGTTCCATAACCTTTTGATTTTGTACCATAGGCTCCTAGAATCTTTATCTCTTTTTTCTCATTAAGAGAGGCTTGATTCTCATATCTATCATTAAAACTTTCACGAACTTTTTCTATTTGTTCTAAATTCTCAAAAAAAAGATCTATGAGTTGTGGATCAAAGTGTTTACCTCTCTCTTCATGAAGCAAAGAAAAAATGCTCTCATTACTCCATGCTTTTTTATAGACCCTATCACTTCCTAATGCATCAAAAACATCAGACAAAGCGGTAATGCGACCATAGATATGAATCTCTTCACCCTTCAGTTTTCTAGGATAACCCTCTCCGTTCCACTTTTCATGATGCTCGTAAGCTACAATAGAAGCTGCTTTAAGAAGTGGACGGTTTGAGTCCTTGATCATCTTATATCCGAGTTCAGCATGTGTGTTCATTATAAAACGCTCATTTTCATCAAAACGACCCGGCTTATTTAAGATGCTATCTGGAATAGCCACCTTTCCTATATCGTGCATAGGACTAGCTTGCTTGAGCAACTCTGATTCTTCTTCATCTAGTCCATAAGCTAAGGCAAGTATCTTAGAGTACTCCGCAACACGTTTCACATGGTTCCCTGTCTCTTTTGATCTACTCTCAGCGATAGAGCCCATAGTAAAGATAACCTCTTTTTGTGTTTCAGTAATTTCTATAGCCAACTTTGCAGAGATAAGGGTTTCGGCGGCATAAGTACTTGCAAGTGTTAAACGCTCAAGATCTCTATCCTCAAAGGAACTATTCTCTCCATGATGATTTACAACCTGAAATGCACCTATAATCTTCTCCTCATTGTCATACATAGGAATAACCATCATACTTTTTGTACGGTAACCTGTTTCTTCATCTATATGTCGATTAAAACGCCAGTCAAGATAGGCATCTGGAATAATCTCGCATTCTCTACTCTGTATAGCTGCACCTACTATTCCTGATTTAACAGGAATTTCTAGTCTATCTACACCCTGTGCAACCTTTGTCCAAATAGTTTTTTTGTCATCACTTAGCACCCAAATACTACATCTATCTGCACTCGTTAATGAGCATCCCATTTTTGCTAAAACTACTAAAATCTCATCATAGTCAGTTAAAGAGGAGACTTCTGCTAGGTAGGTAAATACATACTCTAGTATCTCATGTCCAGTTAAACTTTTTGTATCTCTGTGCATTTTTTCTCCATTATATTAGCTGTATTATATCATTTAGTTGCTACAATTGAAAAATTACTTTAGGGAAAACACTTTATGTTAAAAATTCTATTTTCACCTTCTGAGGGAAAAAATACTGGTGGTGTTACAAGCCAACAAGTTCTCTTTGGGGCGACAAAAGCAAGAGATGAAATCTTATCAAACTACAATACTATAATCGAGTCACAGGATGAAGAAGCTATAAAAGCACTCTTTGGAATAAAAAAGTGGAGTGATTGTAAGCCATATATACAAAATATCTTTGATGCTCCTCTGCTACCAGCGATACAACGCTACCAAGGTGTTGCCTATGATTATTTAAAATATGCAGAGCTAGACAATAGGGCTCAAGAGTACCTCAAAAAAAATACATTGATATTTTCAAACCTTTACGGGCCTCTCTTAGGCGGGGATTTGATTCCTAACTATAAAGTGAAACAGGGAAATAGTGTTGGTTCTATCGTGCCAGAGAAGTTCTATAAAGAGCGTTTTAGCTATCAACTTGATCTTACACTTGGCAATAGCGACATTCTTGACCTACGTGCTGGCTACTACGAAAAGTTTTATAAACTTTCGACTCCCTACACTACACTCAAGTTTTTAAAGGGTGGAAAAACTGTCAGTCACTGGGCAAAAGCTTATAGAGGAATAGTTCTTGGGGAATGTGCAAAGCATGATATAAATTCTCTTGAAGAGTTTATGACTCTAGAGATAGAGGGCTTAGCAGTACATGAAATAAAAGTAACAAAGAACAAGACTGAAATAGTCTATAATATTAACGAATAAAATTAAGGAAAACACAATGGCAGAAGATTCACAAGAATACAAAGATAAAAAAGCTTTTTTTGAAAAGATTATCACACTTTACGGGCGCAATGTAGTCATAGAAGTACTTCAGGATGAAAATGTAGAGATACATAAACTTCATATGGCATCATCTAACAAGACAGATGGAGCTGTAAAGACTATCCTCTCTTTAGCCAAAAGTCGTAAGGTAGAGGTAACATACCATGAGAAAAATTCCCTCTCTCGTATCAGTAAAAATGCGAAGCAAGACCAAGGTGTAGCTATAGACATCATCGCTAAAAGTTATCAAAATGCTAAAGAACTACAAAGTATGTCTACGTTTAGACTTATAGCTCTGGATGGTATACAAAATCCACAAAACCTTGGGATGATTATAAGAAGTTGTGCTGCTGGAAATGTAGACGGTATCATCTTACCGAAGAAAAGCTCTGCGAAAATCTCTCCCCTTGTCATAAAAGCAAGTGCAGGAACTCTTTTTAAACTTCCTATCTACTTCTGTAATGCACTCGAAGACATTTTACCAAGCTTGAAAGATACAAAGATTTATGCACTCTCTTCTCATGCTAAAAATGATATTTATGATGTACAGCACAGCGATAAAAGTATATTTGTTTTAGGAAATGAGAGTGATGGAGTGAGTCCTGAAGTCGAGAAACTTTGTAATGATGCTATAAGCATACCGATGCAAAGAGGTGTAGAGTCACTCAATGTTGCAGTCACAGCTTCGCTTATCGCGTTTATGAAATCATAAGCGACTGAAGTCGGTGTTAGAGTAACACCGGTTTTAACTGGTACTCCTAACTAAGAAGTCATAATATCATAAGGACGTCGTATCTCTTCGATAACCT
>WFNM01000032.1 GCA_015488615.1 Sulfurimonas sp. | reverse complement strand
TCAAATCTATTCATCCAGTGAGGTATCAGAGCCTGCACATCAAACTCGCGTTTAGGCTCGCTGACAGCAGCTAAATGCTCTAGAACTAAGATGTTGTAGTCACCATAGTCAGTAGTACCACCCGCTTTTTTACCCGGGTGGTAGTTTCTCTCACCCCAACCTATACCATGAGTTGTTCCACCCATCTGCTCACCAGGAGACATGAACTTTTCTATAGGCTTTTGCCCATAAGCCTCATAAATCTTTTGTGCATCATACTCATAGTGAGAACCTAAACACAGGGCATCCCCAACTATAGCACCATAAAATGCCCCTTTTATTGCTTCTTGTTTTGAAATATTTTTCATTTTATATACCTATTATATTTTTAGAGGAGTTTATCTTAGTATATCTATATTTGAGAGGTGTGTTTTTCTATAGCTTAATATTTTTAGGTATAATTTACTCTAAAAACGAGAGAATAAATATGAATGAAATAAAGATAAAAGTTGATGACAGTAAACTACAAACAGTTCTTACTATCTTAGAAAACCTCAAAGAAGGTCTTGTAGAAGAGATGATAGTGAACGGAAAAAGCTCATCGGCGAAGTCCTCACAGTACAAGCCACAAGTCAACACCATCATAAAAGAAGAAGAGTCAGGGACACACGATACTAGTGGAAAGTATGCAAGTGCAACACTCTATAAACAGCGTTTACACAAGAGATAAACTCTCAAGTTTTGCTCTAAAGTAGATCTGACTCATCATTATCTAAAACAAGATTAGAAAAATTATTTTCTATGGCATATTCTAAAATCTCTACTAAATCATGCGCCATCTTTGTATAATTTTTACTATAGTTTTCTGAATCTACAACACTACTATATAAAAGATTTATTTTCTTATTTTCTAGTTTATATGCAATATTTTCAGCAGCCTTAATATAAAAATCATTAGAGACTGAATCAAAGACAATAGCTTTCACATGAGTATCTAAATCAATGAATAGATCTGTTTTTCGTAACATTTTTATTAAATTTTCTGATCTACATTCATGATTATCAAGGTAGATAAGCATAATAGCAAAAGGTGAACGGTAGCGCTCTTCCCTATAAATAAAATTTGTAATATTTTTAAGAATAATTTTCTGATAATTATTTTGTTTATCATGTATATATTTAAGAGCTTCTTGCATCAACTGTCCTTCACTTATTTCGTACTATTATAGCAAATCTATGAGTATTTTTTTCATAAAAACAATATTCGTGCTATAATGCAGAAAATATAAAGGAGAGAGCATGGCACTACAAGATTTACTCAAGTTTACACAGATTATAAACGCTAACAAACCTTGCCACTGTCATACTCTTCTTACAAGAAAATCAAAACTTATGGTACTGTTAAATCATTTTATACCAAGATGTTCTTACTATACTGTCTGTTTTGCATTTCGCCGTTCAGGCATCCATCCTCCTCTTTCAATATCCCTATAATCAACTAACCCCATACAAAAAACAAAAATAATATATTAGTCAGAAATGACGAAAAACAAAGGATATTGTGATGTCAGAAAATAAAAGCTATGTAGTAGGATTTCCAAGAATTGGAGAAGAGCGTGAGTTAAAAAAAGTCTTAGAGCTTTTTTGGTCAAAAAAATGTGAGTTTAGTGAAGTAGAGTCAGTTGCACTAAAGTTAAAGCAGAGACACTGGGCTTATCAAAGAGATGCAGGTATAGACCTCATTAGTACAAACGACTTCTCTTTGTATGATAATATGCTCGATATGATAGTAACTCTTGGTGCTACTCCTTCAAGATTTGCTTCACTCAAGAATGAAGAGTTATACTTCTCTATGGCTAGAGGAAACAAAGATGCAGTAGCGATGGAGATGACAAAGTGGTTTAATACAAACTACCACTATATCGTTCCAGAACTCTCTCTAGAAGATAATTACAAACTCAATGCTACAAAGATTATAAACGAGTACAAAGAAGCAAAAGAGTTTGGTATAAACGCGAAGATAAATATCATTGGGCCACTTACATTTTTAGGTCTTTCTAAACGCCAAGACGGTGGAGATGTTTATGAGTTGTATAATAAAATATCGCCAGTATATGAAGAGCTTTTAGAGCAAATAAGTCTCCTTAATGAAGAGATTATTGTGCAGATTGATGAGCCTATCTTAGTAAAAGACTTAGATACCAAAGTACTCTCTTTAGTCAAGCCAACATACGATAAGCTCGCACTAATATCATCTAATATTAAAATAGCACTAGTAACTTACTTTGAGCATTCAAACGAAGCGACTAAAATCCTTGTAAATACTCCAATATGGGCACTTGGACTTGACTTTTTACATGGAAGTGAAAACAAGAAAGGTTTAGAGACTATCGCAAAGAGTGATAAGAAACTTCTTGCCGGTGTGGTTGATGGAAGAAACATTTGGAAGTGTGACTTGGAGGCTACATCTACTCTTATAAAGAGTATCACAGATGTAGTAAAGAAAGAACAAGTTTTACTCTCAACATCTTGCTCACTTCTACATACTCCTTTCAGTCTCAAGTATGAAGAAAAAATGGATAGTGAGATAAAAAACTGGCTCTCCTATGCAGTCGAAAAGATAGATGAACTCTCACTGCTAACTGCTCTTACTTTTGAAGAAAATCTTTCAGAGGAACAAGAAGAGTTACTCCAAGCAAATAAAAAAGCTAATGAGTCTCGTAGAACATCTGCACTCATCCATGATAAAGCAGTACAAACAAGAGTAGAAGAGAGAACTAAACTCTCTCGTGATGGTGTTTATGAGGAGCGTATCAAGATACAAAAAGAGCAACTCGGCTACGAGGATTTAGCCACAACAACTATAGGTTCTTTTCCTCAAACACCAGAGGTAAGAGCAGCACGCCGTAGCTTCAAAAATGGAGAGCTAGAAGAAGTAGAGTACATTAAAGAGATGCAAAACTACATAGATGAGTGTGTGGTGTTTCAAGAGGAGTGTGGATTAGAGGTGCTTGTGCACGGTGAGTCTGAACGTAACGATATGGTTGAGTACTTTGGAGAGCAACTTAAAGGCTATGGCTTTAGTCAAAATGGCTGGGTACAAAGTTATGGAAGTCGCTGTGTGAAACCTCCTTTTATCTACGGAGATATTAGCCGTCCTCAGCCTATGACTGTGAAATGGAGTAGCTATGCACAAAGTAAAACAGACAAGATAATGAAAGGAATGCTCACAGGTCCAGTGACAATTTTAAACTGGTCATTTGTTCGTGATGATATGGCTCGCGGTGATGTCTCCAAGCAGATAGCCTTAGCGATATGCGATGAAGTAGATGACTTACAAAACGCAGGTATCAAGATGATACAAGTTGATGAGGCTGCGTTTAAAGAGGGGTATCCACTTAGGGAGACAAAGATACCAGAGTATGAAGCATGGGCAGTTCGTGACTTCAAAATTGCTGTGAGTTCCGCAAGAGTGGGTACTCAGATACATACACACATGTGCTACAGTGAATTTAACGACATCATCAGAACTATCGAAGCGATGGATGCAGATGTAATAAGTATAGAGACTGCAAGAAGTGGCAATGAACTGCTTAAAATCTTCGCAGAAGTGGGCTACAAGCAAGAAGTAGGACCAGGAGTTTATGACATCCACTCTCCTCGTGTACCAACAGTAGAAGAGATGGTAAAACAGATAGAGTCCCTCCTAGAAGTCCTTCCAAAAGAGCAACTCTGGATAAATCCAGACTGTGGACTTAAAACTCGTAAATGGGAAGAAGTAAAGCCAAGTCTTATCAATATGGTCGAGGCAGTAAAAATTGTACGAGCTACAATAGCCTAGTATTTAATAAAGAGTGTTGTTTATTTCCAAGTATCTTCTAAAATAACAATACTCTTCTCATCATTCATAAGTGAGAGTTCCCCATCTGTTTAGATTTTAAAATCTATT
>WFNM01000031.1 GCA_015488615.1 Sulfurimonas sp. | reverse complement strand
TATCCAGTAGGAGAAGGAGCGAAACGAGTAACAACCATGTAAAAGCCTTTAGTTTAAGTAGTGGAATTTTAGGCAAATGTTGGTTAAAAAGGGGTAAAATATAGATCTTAATTTAAACAATGGAATCTTTATGTACAAACTTCTTTTTACACTTCTTCTTACTACCCTTCTTCAAGCAGCAGTTTATGATGGTGTTGCCATCGTTGTTAAAGACAAGGCTATCACTCTTTATGAGATAAAACAGACGATGAAAGAGGCTCATGTCAATGCAAAAAAAGCGGCAGATATTCTTATTCGCCAAAAACTTGAAGCTCTTGAGATAAAGAAGAGAAAAATCACAGTCAGTAGTAGCGAAGTTTATGATGACATCAAAAAGATGGCTGCTCGTAATCACATGAATATCAGTGAATTTTATGATGCTGTTCGTGACTCAAATGGGCTTAGTTCTACCGATCTAAAAAAGAAAATAAAACAAAAACTACTCTCACAAAAACTCTACCAAGCCATAGCATACTCCTCACTGAGTGAGCCAAGCGAAGAAGAGATAAAAGAGTATTATGATCTTCATAAAGATAATTATAAACACCCATCTGCCTTCACTGTCATCATTTATGATTCAAAAAATAGAGATGCCTTGCAAACAAAAGTAGATAATCCTATGTTTTATTCTCCAGATATTCAAACAAATGAGCAAGTTTTGCCTTATAATAAAATCTCTCCTGAACTTGCACAACTACTAGAAAAGACACCAATAGGTACTTTTACTACTATTATACCAAATGAAAAAGGGGGATTTATGAGCTTTTATGTCAAAGAAATAGAATCTGCTAAAGAGAGTGGACTACAATCTGTTCGTAACCAGATAATCAACTCAATCATGGCAGAACAACGCGAGCAAATACTCAGCGACTATTTCGCAAGGCTCAAACACAATGCAGACATCAATGTTATAAGAGAAGTGAAGTAATGCTCTCTGATGCAAACTTCATAAATATCGCCACAGAGATAGCTTCAGCTTCAAAATGTGTCTCAAAGCAGGTGGGTGCAGTCATAGTTAAAGATGGTCGTATCCTTAGTACAGGGTACAATGGAACACCTCCAGGATTTACAAACTGTTGTGATCACTGGAATGGTGAGTACACATCAGAGCACCATGAGTGGAGTAAGACTTATGAGATCCATGCAGAAATGAATGCTATCATCTGGGCTGCTCGTGAGGGGATAAGTATAGAGGGTGCTACTATCTATGTAACATTAGAACCATGTAGCGAGTGTAGTAAAAATGTCATAGCAAGTGGAATAAGACGCATAGTCTATGCAAAAGAGTACGAGCATACTCACTCAGCAGTTATCTCTAAGTTTATCAAAGATAATGGAGTGAGTATAGAGAAGTTAAAAGCTTAAGCCTTTAAAAACTCTGCTATTATAGAAGTTGGACGACCAATAATTGCTCTGTCTCCTTTGATGATAACAGGTCGTTCAATAAGTTTCGGATTTTCTACCATTGCATCCAAAAGTGTCTCTTCGTCTGTCACATTTTTAAGATCAAGCTCTTTATAGATCTCTTCTTTTGTACGCATCCACTCTCTTGCACTACTAAAGCCTAACATCTTAAGAACAATTTTAAGCTCTTCTTTTGTTGGTTTTGTGTCAAGATACTTTATTATCTCACTCTTTACTCCAGACTCTTCGCTTATCTTCACTGCTTCACGAGATTTAGAGCATCTTGGGTTGTGCCAGATTGTTGTTTGCATATCTTTTCCTCAAATAATAATTTTGTATGCAATCATATCTTGAAAATCTTAATAGTTCTCTAAACCCTTTGTAGATACAATGTTCTAAAGAACTCTTTTAAGGGGAAAATGACTATGAAATATGCAAAAACTTATCATACATTAGCTAAATTTGGACGAGAGCTCCTCGAGAAAAAATCCCTTGCGGAAGCTCTACCTCTTATATCTAAGTATACAAAAGATGTCATAGGTGCCCAGCGTTGTTCTATCTTTATCTATGATACACTAGCTAGAGAGTTTTGGACTACCCTCGCTGATGGCGTTGAGAAGATTACTATTGATGCAGACAAAGGTCTCGTAGGCTTTACCTTGCAAGAAAAAAAGCCCATTATTGCAAACGATCCTTATACTCACCCTCATTTTTTGGGCACTGTAGATAAGGAGACAGGATTTAAGACAGAAAATGTAATTACAGCTCCTATATTTAGTTCAAAACGCGAGATACTCGGTGTCCTACAACTCCTTAACAAAGAGGGTGGTTTTGACAATGAAGATGTTAGGTTTATGATATTTTTTGCACACTATATTAGTGGCTATTTAGAGTTAACAAATGTTTATCTCTCAAACAATAGAGAATATAAGGATAATCGTTAGATGAATAAGTTTAACCAAATAGCGGATTTCGGAAAAGCACTATCCCGTTTAGATACGAGTGAAAATGTTTTAACACTCATAGGAGAAGAGGCAAAAAGACTCGTGAATGCTGATCGCTGTTCTCTTTTTATAGTAGACAAAGAAGATGATATACTCTGGACAAAACTCAGCGATGGGATGGGGCGAATAGTGATAGGATCAGACTCAGGCATAGTAGGAGATACCTACTTAAAGAAAGAGGCACAAATAGTCAACACCCCTTATGATGATAAAAGATTTTTACCAAATATTGACAAAAAAAGCGGTTATTCTACAAAAAATGTTCTCACTGTGCCCATCTTTGATTCCAAACATGAAGTGATGGGAATTATCCAACTACTTAATAAATCTCGTAGTGATTTTAATACAGAAGATCTTGAAACTATCACCTTTTTTGCAAACTATGTAAGCGGTTCACTCGAACTAATTTTTATGCTCGAGCAGTAGCACCTACTTTTTTAACTGCTCATGTGCTTGATAAGCAAGACTCATCACACCAACACTATAGTTTGATGAGTTGTTGTAGCGCATAATCTTTTTTGTATACTCTTTAAGCATCTGTAGTTCAGGTTTAGCTTTTGTAAAGCAGTTGTAGACTTTGCCATTTTTTCCACTTTCATAAACAAATGAGCTATCCTTATGTCTAAACCCATACTCATACCACTCTTGCTCAATAGTAGGAATATCTGGCATATTCTCCCAATCTATCAGCTTATCAAACTTCGCTTTTGTATGTAAAAAATTTGCGACAGAGAGTATGGAATCTTCCATCTTTGTCAGGTCTGAGACTTTGCCTCTATAAGATTTTGCATAGATAAAACTACTTGGCATAAACTGTGGTATACCCACTGCACCTGCATAAGAAGCTGGGAGTGTACATTGAGAGGGGCGCACTCCCTTTTTGTAGCAATGTTTTATGATTGCCACCATATTTGATTTGCCCATATTTAAGAGCCATTTCTCTCTACTTGTCTTAGCCTTTGTTCTTACTACCATAGTGTTAAAAACTATAAAAGCATCATGAGTAGGGTGAATTTTTCCTAGTTTCGTCTCTTTGAGCAAGATAGCTGCAATAATTTCTCTATTTACTCCATAAGTATGTTCTGCTTCTGTGTAAACATCTTTGTATTTTTTTAAGTTTGCCACCATTTTAGGGACATAAGAGACTAGAACATTATTTGCTTTTCTCTCTTGTGTACGGTGGTGTTCTATCTTATCTGGTTGAAGATATTTCCAGCTTATCTCATCGAACTTCTGTGTCTTAAAGTAGGAGAGTAAAAACTTGTTAGCATACTCATAGCTCACACCCTGCTTCACTACTTTTTTACAAATATCTACATAATTTTTGTTTGTAAAATCACAGTTCGTATATTTTGCTGAGAGTAATGTTGCTAGGCTAAATAGCAGTAGAAGCTTATATTTCATCATTTACCTTTTGGAGTCTCTCTTGTGTACCTATATCGTGCCACATTTTAGTAAACACTTCACCGCTTATCTCTTTTTTGTCTATAGCTTTTCGTAGATGTAGTGCAAGTCCACTCTTTTGCTTCTCTATGTTCTCAAAAAAAGAGGGTGAGTAGTATCCTATCCCTGAAAAAGTGTACATCTGTACAGCTTGGTTAGAGAGAACTCCCTCTTGAATTCCAAAATCTCCTTTGATATTATGTTTAGGATTTGGTACTAAGATAAGATGCGCTTTTTTCTCATCGAGTTCAAAGGAACTCTCAAATTCATACTCACAAAAAATATCCCCATTGAGAACCAAAAAAGGCTTATCTCCTAAAAGTGGCAAAGCTTTTTTTATGCCCCCTGCAGACTCCAATGCTCCACTCTTTTGCTCATCAGAGTAGCTAATTTTTATGCCCCATTTTGAACCATCACCCAAAAATTCTGGTATTTTGTAGCCTAAGTGAGCAATATTTATCACCACTTCATTAAAACCATTTTTGGCTAACTTCTCTAGATGCCAAACTATTAGAGCTTTTCCTCTCACTTCTATAAGTGGTTTAGGAAGAATATCTGTAAGAGGTCGCATTCTCTCCCCTCGACCAGCTGCAAGTATCATCGCTTTCATGAAGTAAACTCTTTGAGAAGTTGTGCGAGTTGTTTTGTCTCTTCATATCTTGAAGCTGTCTCAATTGTGTACTTGAGTACTAAAGGAATATCTTTTAAGTAGCCATCTTTCCCATCTCTAAGATATAAACGCGAGAAGATACCAAGCACTTTTATGTGGCGTTGTAGCCCCATAAAATCAAACCACTTTAAAAAAGTTTCATCAGAGATTCCTGAACATTTTTTATCTCTAAAAAGCAGTGCAAGTTTTTCTATATCTTCGCGTTTAAACTCTATGTAGCAGTCTTTAAGTAGTGAGACCAAATCATAAGTGATAGCCCCGCACATTGCATCTTGATAGTCTATAACCCCTATTTTTTTTTGCTCTATCAACATAATGTTTCGAGAATGATAATCTCTATGGACAAAGACTCCTTGAGGTTGGGAGAGGACAAGTTCTGAGATAAATTCTAAACTCTTTTTAATTATCTTTTTTTGGCTTTGTAAAAGAGCTATATTGAGCTTCTTTTTTAAGTACCACTCCTGCATTAAATCCATCTCAAAATGTAAAAAATCTCTATTATAAAGAGGTAAACCAAGAGTTGAAGTATCTTGCATCTTTAGTATCTCATCAATTGCCATAGAGTAATATATCTGGAAGTTATTCTCACTGAGAATATCTAAGAGCTGTAGATTGCCAAAGTCTTCAAGTATGAGATAGCCTAGCTTTTCATTTTTTTCTAAAACCTTAGGAGCTTTGACACCAGTATTTAGCAGTCTACTTGTAACATCTAAAAAAGGTGCAAGAGAGTCCAACTCTAATGAGCTATCCATTACAATGATACTTTTTTCTCTCTCACTTAGACGGTAGTACTTACGAAAACTTGCATCGGCACTTGCTACTGTAAGTGAATAATCAGCATAAGAAGTGTGGGCTATCCAGTTTTTGAGTTTATCCATAAATAGCTCCTAGAAGTGAGTTCTTTTTTGCACCTGTCACAGACTTTAAATCGACTTCTTCTTTATGTTTACGTTTGTAGGCGAGCCATGCAAACGCCATTGCTTCAAGGGCATCTCCATCCACACCCATCGTATCACTGCATTTGACATTGCAAGAGGTAAGCATATCTAAACGCTGTATTAAGAAGTGATTTTTTGCTCCACCACCACAGACTATAAGAGTGTCTATCTTCTTATCCTTTATATCATCTGCTATAGTTCTAGCTGTAAGTTCAAGTAGTGTTCTTTGAATATTTTCAGGCTTAAGTAGAGGAAAGGAAGAGAGCTTCTCTTCTAACCATGTCGCATTAAAGTACTCTCTTCCTGTACTCTTAGGAGCACTCTTTTTGAAATACTCATCGCTTAACATCAACTCTAAAAGCTCTTTTTGCATCATACCACTCTTTGCAAACTCACCATTATGATCATAAGGCTTATAAGCATTTTCCCTCACCCAGTAGTCAAGTAGAACATTCCCACATCCAGAATCCCAGCCGAGAAGTTCTTTGCCAAGAAGTGTAATATTTGCCATTCCACCGATATTGAGCACTGCATTAGTCCCTTTTAGCTTCCCAAAAAGAAACTGATGAAATGCAGGAGTAAAAGGAGCACCCTGTCCACCATTTGCTATATCCATGCGACGAAAATCGGCTATGGTTTGTATGCCTGTTTGTGTAACCACTATGTTCGCATCACCAAGTTGCATAGAAAAAGGAGTCTTGCTATTTGGCTCGTGCCAAAGAGTTTGACCGTGAAGTCCTATGGCTTTTATATCGTTGGCATGAAGTGAAAAGTCTGATAGGAAATATCTAACAGCTTTCGCAAATAAAATGCCAAGCTTTCGGTCTAAAATTCCCACAGATTTTAATGTTATAGTCTCAGAGATAGCAGATAAAATCTCTTCTTTGAGTCCCTCATCAAAAGGATACTCTTTTGAATATAGCAAAGTACACGAATGAGCATCTATCTCACAGAGTGCAACATCCACACCATCCAAACTTGTCCCAGACATCACACCTATATAGAGCTCTTTTTTATTCATAAGTCATTATAGCATTGTCTTAGTTTTCTCATGCTATTATTTCACAAAAATATTAGGAAAATTATGAAATCACTACTCTTGTTACTACTCTCTCTCAATCTCTTTGCTATTGTCACCATCACTCCAACTGTGATAGGGAAAAAAGTAGGTTTTAGTGGTGTATTCAAGGGTTCTTTGGAGACAAAACGAGGGAATAGTAATGTCGATAATTACTCAGCAGGACTAAGAGCTCAGTATGATAATAATGACTCGTATGTCATTTGGAGTGACTTTGTTTTTGATTATGGAAAAGCATTGGGTAAGATTAACACAAATAAGACCTTTATGCACCTGCGTTTCATCCATACACTTACAGAGAATAAGTCTATAAACTACGAATTTTTTGGGCAATCTCAAACAAATAAATTTACAAATATTGCTCATAGATTTTTACTAGGTGGAGGGCTTCGATACCATAACAATATGCAAAAGTATGGTAATCTTTTCTTTGGTTTTGGTAGCTTTGTTGAAGATATAGAGTATATCTCTCCAATTAATCCAAGAGAGCGAAACTTACGTGTAAACTCCTATATATCCTATACAAAAGCATTTGACAAAAAAAATAAACTCTCTTATGCCATGTACTACCAACCAAAAGTGGATAATTTTGGGGATTATATTTTTTCAAATGGTTTAGAGATGACTATCCTTGTTTATGAAAAACTCTATCTCTCTTTTGTGCTCTACTATGATGTAGACTCGGCTCCTGCAATAGGCATCGACAAAGAAGACTTTACACAAAAGACGAGTTTTCTTTATAAGTTCTAGTACTCAGCATCACTCCAAATGCCACTAATGTTCCAAGTGTAATCTGCCAAGCAAAGCCTATGGAAAGTCCAAAGGTGTAGGGTTGTAGTGCAAGTACAGTAAGAAATCCTCCAACAAGTGCAAAGGGAACGCTCTTCGCACTTCCGCGTTGCGTAAAGATGGCAGCGAAAAACACACCTAGAAGTCCAGTGTAAGCAAACGACATCACACCTAGAGCGAAGCCTATAAGTGAGAGGTCTGCATATCTCTGCCAGAAGTAACTCAGAATCGCCATTGCCGATAAAATGACTGCGAAAAAGAGCACTGTATTTCTCGATGCTTTTATAAAGTGACCCTCCTGTGTAGTTGGCGTTTGCTTTAACTTCCACGGTCTATAGAGATCCTCTATGGCAACTGAAGCCATGGCACCTAGAACTGAGTTAGTACTTGAAAGAGCGGCAGCTATCGCCCCTACTGTAACAAATCCACGAACTCCTTCTGGCATCTCGTTTAAGATGTAGTACATAAAGATAGTAACCTTCTCTCCATCAAACTTCTGCACCATATTCGCATTCTCATAGTGTACAAACAGAAGTGCTCCTATGATGAGAAAAAGTAAAACGATAGGAATAGTGAAAAGTATGGAAAGGATGAGTGAGCGACTTGCTTCTTTTTTATCCTTACAAGTTAAAACTCTTTGTGCCATATCTTGATCAAGTCCAAAGGCTGCGATATTAAGGAGTAACCAGCCACTTAAAAGCCCTATGATACTAAACTTACCATCAAGCGAAGTGTCTATAAAAACTAGCTTATCATTGGCATTTAAAACATTTAAAATATCGACACCCTCTAAAGAGCTATAAAGATAAAAAACAACAACAAGCCCAGCACTCACATAAGTAATAGCTTGAATAACATCACTCAGTATAACAGATCTCACCCCACCGAAATAAGTGTAAGCCAAAGCACCAAGCACTAAGATAAAGATAGAAAGCATCATATGCATAAAACTAATGTCAAGAAAAAGTATCATGCTTATAGCAAGCCCTGCGATATAGAGTCTTGCACCACTTGCCATCACACGACCGATGAGAAACATCACTCCAGCTTGGCGTTTAGCACTTGCTCCGTAACGTTTCTCTAAGAGTTCATAGACTGTGATAGCTTGCATCTCATAAAACTTCGGCACAAAAAACTTTGCCACAAAAAAGACAGCCAAAAGTGAAGAGAAGTAGAAACCTATGAGGGTAAAGTTATGTGCATAAGAGAACTCTGGAACACCTAGAAAAGTAGCGGCTGATTGACTTGTTGCGAGGATGGAGATAGCGACTGCCAGTGTCGGCATGGCGTTTGAAGCGGTGAAGTACTCTCGTGAAGAGCTTATCTTAGAGCGAGAAAACCACCATGAACTCAGAGCTAAAATACAAAAATAGGCGAGAAATATTAGCCAGTCAAGAGGAGCAAAGGTGCTATTTATCAAGGGCAGCTCTGACATTTCTCATAAACTTTTTCCCCGGATCTGCCTTTTTCGTTCTATAGCCATTATCTTTTTCAAGCCATAGAGGGGAGTTTTCAAACTCTCTATACTCGTAGTGTCCGATGACATGCTTGATGGTAGGGTACTTCGCTTTGAGATACTTCACAAGTCTTATATTCGCACGAAGTTGTGCAGGAGTAAGATCTTCTTTTTTGTTTGCTTCTCCACCGACATTTTCTACTCCTATACTCGAGTAGTTCAAACCTATAACATGCCTAGCCATCCAGTTATCTGGCATGAGTTGGTAGATAGTGCCATCTCTATCCACAAGGAAGTGTGCCGAGACATTCAGGGATGAAGCCTTAGCAATATCTGCTCTATCGCTAAAGAGTAACTCTGCGTTTAAACGCTGAAAACTCTTCTCAAAGTCCATAACTGCAGTCCAGTGAAGTACAATAGTTTGTGGTTTTATAGTTATATCTTTGACATCTTTGCCATAATGAGTTTTGATGTACTCTCTTGTGAGTTCCTTGCGTTTATCTGTAAAAATGATAGGCTTTTGGATGATAGAAAATTTTGTATGAAGATTCTCAATCCTTGCATTTGACTCTTTGATACGACTTAGTGGAATTGCACCACTTTTAACACCCTTAAAGACAGCATCGACTATTGCCTTTGTGGAGATATTTTCTAGCTGATTTCCAAAAAGGAGCATATCTACTCCCGCATTTATAGCTAAAGTAACTCTTTGCTTCAAAGTGTAGTGTTGCGAGATAGCTCCCATCTCAAGATCATCACTCACAATAACACCACGGAAGTGCATCATCTCACGAAGGAGTTTCGTGTTAAACTTGTATGAAAGAGTTGCTGGATATTTAGCATCTATATGGGAGTTAAAAACATGTGCAGTCATAATCACATCTGCCATATTTTCTTCTATGAGTGCTTCATAAGGAAGAAGCTCATCAGGACTCCAAGTCTCACTTACATCCACAAAACCCTTATGTGAATCTCCCAAAGAGGAACCGTGACCAGGGAAGTGTTTGAGTACAGAGACAATGTGATGAGTATTTTGTTGCATAATAACAACTTTGGCATACTCTGTCACTTGTCTAACATCTTTTCCATAAGAACGTTCAAGCCCTACTATCACTCTATTTTTCGGATTTATTGCGAGGTCTACCACTGGAGCGAAGTTCATGTTTATCTGCATATTTTCTAGCATTTGAGACTGTTTCTCATAAATAGCAACTGTTTTTTTATAGCTCATCTTAGAAACTGCAGCAGCAGAGGGAATCCTAGAAAAACCATACTCTGGTTTAAGGCGTACCACCTTCCCACCCTCTTGGTCTACACTAATAAAAAGAGGCTTAGGCGAAAATCTTTTGAGTTCACTTGTGAGTTTTTTAAGTTGTAAGGGTGAGGAGATATTTTTGGTTTTACTAGGGTTTTTGTAAAAGCTATCAAAAAGAATCACACCGCCGAGGTCATACTCTTGCATATCTTTGACTATCTGAGAGTTTTTATTCACAGTAGGAGTATCAAAACCTACGATAAGCATACGACCTATCATTTTTTTGAGTTCATTATCAGTAGGTGAGCTGGCGTTTAGCATT
>WFNM01000030.1 GCA_015488615.1 Sulfurimonas sp. | reverse complement strand
ACTGCTAAAAAGTCATACATGCTTAAACTGTTGTCCAAATACTTCAGTAAAACTAAAACTAAAATCGAAGGAAACATTATCTTGTCTAAAATCAGCCCTTTCATAATATCTATGTAAGATACAACTCCAGATATGGCTAAAAAAAAGATCAGTGAAAACATTTATCTCTCTTATAAGTTTTTATGATACTTTAATAACTGCATTTATTATAGGTTAGTAGAGCTTAAAGCTGTTTTAACTTGCTATCAAATGGAGAATATTAAATAATAATCAAAAAGATGTTACATTTTAGTAACACCTAGATAAGATTTATTTATCTTTATGAAGTTTTATATTGAAGAAATAATAGCCAGAGGGGTAACTAATCCCTCTTTTTTGATTAATGCAAGATAGGTGTAAACACCATAATGATTAAAAAGACTATTATTATTTTGGTAAGCAACTAGAATCCTTTTACAAGAGTTCCCACCCACACCACAAACCAACCAAAAAAAATTGGCAAAAAAAAAGGCCAAGACCGAAGTCTTAGCCTAAATTCTCTTGTTGTCTGGTAGTTAATCAGACAAGAGTCTGTTGCTTACGCGAAGTAATTATATCTTAGTTAAAATAATGTGTCAAATTTTAAGAAGCGAAACCACTAGAGAAACTCTCTTTTGCAACGACTATCTGTTTTTGTCTCTCTTTTCTTTTTGTATCTTTTTCCACAAAGATTTTCTTACGAGTTTTTGGATCCATCTCTGTGTAGTACATTACTGCTGAGTAGGTAGATGGTGTTGGAGTAAATACTTGAGCTTGTTCTGGGTTCATTTGTAGCTCATCTGTGGTGAAACGCTTGAGTTCATGCATATCTTTCTCTTCACAGCCTGGGTGTGCAGCTATGAGGTAGTAAGTAAGAAACTGCTTCTTCCCCTCCTCTGCATTCATCTTGTCATACATCTTTTTGAAGTCTACAAGAGTCTGTTTTCCCGGTTTACCCATAAGTTCTAGTACATGTTGCTGAGTATGTTCAGGTGCCACTTTCATCTGTCCCGATATATGATGTTTTACCATCTCTTTTAGGTAAGTCATACCATGTTTTTTATCTTCAGTGATAAAGTCATACCGTACACCAGAAGCTACAAAAGCTTTTCTTACACCTTCCACTTCTCGTACTTGACGTAAGAGGTTGATGTTTCTTCCATGGTCTATCTTCATAGAACTACACAGATGCGAGGCATCCACACAGCGTTGGTGATCACAGGTACCGAGTTTGAGTTTTTTGTTACACTCATAGCCGTACATATTTGCCGTTGGCCCACCTACATCGGAGATGATACCCTTATAGTCCTTGTACTTGTTAAACTCTTTGGCTTCAGCTAGGATATTTGTCTCGCTTCGTGTTCGTATGGTACGACCCTGATGCACACCGATGGCACAGAAGTTACACTCACCCCAACAACCATGATGAGTCATGATAGAGAACTTGATAGTCTCCAGACACTTCACTTTTCCCATCTTCTCATAGTAGGGGTGTTGCTCTCTTGTAAAAGGGAGGTTTGAGTGGGCATCCATCTCATCTTCGTTAAGATAATCACATGGAGGATTTTGGATGAGAAAACGTGTGTCTACTGGTTGACAGAGACCTCTTGCAGAGATAGGGTCATTGTTATCATAGAAGTCATCAAAAAGATCTATATACTTTTCAGGAGTATCTATACACTCTTGATGTGAAGGGAGTTGGATAAACTCCTCTTTTGGCTCTTTAGAAATGTAGCAGATACCACGAATATCTCTATAGTCTTCCCCTTTTTCTATCGCCTTTGTGAGTTCTTCTAGTGCTATCTCACCCATTCCATAGATCATAATATCAGCTTTGGAATCAAAAAGTATTGGTTTTTTCATTTTATCAGACCAGTAGTCATAGTGGCTCGTACGGCGCAAACTTGCTTCTATTCCCCCCAAAACTAAAGGAACAGTATTTTTAAAGTAACGACGGATAAGATTACAGTAGACACTCAAAGCACGATCAGGGCGTTTAGTGTTCTTCCCACCAGGTGTATAGTCATCTGAGTTTCTAAACTTTTTTGTTGCTGTATAGTTGCTCACCATACTATCCACACTTCCACCACTTACACCCCAATAGAGCTTAGGTTCACCTAAACGCATAATATCATCAGGAGATTTTATATCGGGTTGTCCTATCATACCTACTTTATAACCCATACTCTCAAGCATACGACCTACCATAGCCACACCAATAAAAGGCGAATCTATATAAGAGTCACCACTCACAAGAATAACATCACAGTAATCCCAACCACGAGCATCCATATCTTCACGAGTTGTTGGAAGAAAGTCTCTTTCATTAAATGTTACCGTATCTCGTTTTACTTGTTTGCTTTTGTGACGTCTACTCAAGAATTTGCCTTTATTCATGTAATATTATTAAAATTACACTTTTTATCTGTATAATAATACTTAATAAATACAAAATAAGAGATTAGATATGACATACCCTTATGAAAACTTAGAAAATTTTACACTTAAAAGTCTTATAGATAGATCTATTGCTTTGTACCCAAACGAGCCTGCTTTAGCAAAAGTAGGACAAAATTCCATGACCTATGATGATTTACGCCAAAAGGTACAAGATACTATCATTATTTTACATGATAATGGCATACAAAAAGGAGACAAGGTTTCTCTTCTGAGTGAAAATATGCCTAACTGGGGAGTAGCATATCTTGCTGTAACCTACTTCGGTGGGGTTATCGTTCCTATACTTCCTGATTTTCATAAGTCAGATGTACACCATATCATCCAGCATTCAGAGGCTAAAGTGATTTTTGTCTCAGAAAAACATCTTGCTACAATTGAAGAGCTTGAAAACTCAAGACTACACTTTGTTGTCAAACTAGACACTTTAGAAATAGTAAATGAACTTACAGATAACAGTTATATGAGAAGTTTCAAACAGAAACTCACTTCAGCCAAAGAATTAGAGATACCTGAAGAAGATGATATGGCGGCATTACTCTATACATCTGGTACAACTGGAAACTCAAAAGGCGTTATGCTCTCACATAAAAATCTCGTGACAAATGCACTCTCTACTCACTCTAAAATTACCATTACATCAGATGATGTCTTTTTATCTATCTTACCCTTAGCACATACATTAGAGTGTACTGTAGGACTTTTAGTACCTCTACTTCACGGCTCAAGTGTACACTATATTGACAAGGCACCAACACCGAGTGTACTACTTAAAGCATTTGCTGCTGTTAGACCAACTATGATGGTAAGTGTGCCACTGATTATAGAGAAGATTTATAAAAACAAGGTTCTTCCTAATCTTACAGGTTCTTTTCTTATGCGCACTGCTTATAGTATCCCATTTTTCAGAAAAAAGCTTAACAAGATTGCTGGAAAAAAACTTATAGAGACTTTTGGTGGAAGATTACGTTTCTTTGGAATAGGCGGAGCAGGAATATCTCCTTATGTCGAAGAGTTTCTCAAAGAAGCTGAGTTTCCTTATATCATAGGCTATGGACTCACTGAGACTGCACCACTTCTGGCTGGTACAGTACTAGGAGATGAAGTCAAACTAAAATCTACAGGAACAGTCTTTCCTTATATAGAGGTAAAAGTAAAAAACCCAGACCCAGTAACTGGATCGGGAGAGCTGCTCTTTAAATCTCCTAGTCTTATGCTTGGTTACTACAAAGATGAAAAGCAGAGTAAGGAAGTGATGGAAGATGGTTGGTTTTTGAGTGGTGATTTAGGTTATGTAGATGAAGATGGCTATATCTTTATAAATGGACGTAGTAAAAATGTTATCATAGGAAGTGGTGGAGAAAATATATTTCCTGAGCAGATAGAAGCTACCATTAACCAACATGAAGCAGTTGTAGACTCACTTGTAATGATGCAAGCGGATAGACTTATCGCAAAAATACACCTAGACTACGAGCTCTTGGATAAGATGTTTAAAGGTGATAATGCTCCAGAATCAGAGGTAAAAGAAAAGATAACAGAGTTACTAGAAGAGATGCGTAAAGATGTCAATACAAAAGTAGCATCTTACTCAAAAATGGTGAAGTTTGTAGAACAGATAGAGCCTTTTATCAAGACACCAACGAAGAAGATTAAGAGATTTTTATATGTAGATTAACATCTACATATAAAAAAGATTACTCAGAAACTCTATAAATTAGCTGTCCAGCTAATTCCATATAAACACTTTTCTTTAACTCTTCTAGTTTAGAAAAGTTTTCATACTTATAACCCATAATCATTTTATCTAAACTCTCTATGTCATGAGTTTCGGCAAGCATAGCTTCTAGTGTCGCTATACGGCCTACTAAAACATCAAACTCATCTTTAATAAGATCTTCACTTAGTTGTGACTGTATATCCCAGTATCTTGACTGTGGTGTCCCTGCGAAGATATCATCTTCATCTTCAAATAGTGCATCAAATTTGCCCATAATAATTCCTTAGTTAAATTGTGGTTGTACGAAAGGTACAACCTGTTTTTTACGACTTAAAACGCCATCTAGCCATACTTGATTATTTTCAAGTTTCTTGCCAAACGCAGCTTCTATCTTACTTGCATCATCACTCACGCAGAGAAGTTGTGAGCCTTCTTTCATGATGTCAGTTAAAAGAACGAGCATAGTGTGTAAGCCCTCTTCTTCTTTCATTGCTACCATGTCAGCATAGATTTCTTCTTTTCTTTCATCAAGTGCTGAGATATCTATCATCTCTAGTTGATTTATACCAACTTTTGCATCACCCATATTGAAAGCTTTATAATCTCTAGTGTTAAGATCTCTCGCGCTAGCACCATCAGTGCCAGACTTCACTATAAACATCTCCATAGCGAGTGCTTTGTAGTCCTCAATCTCTGCAATTTTAGCAAGCTCTTTAACAGCTTTTGTATCGACTTTTGTACAAGTTGGTGACTTGAAGATAACTGTATCACTAAGGATAGCCATCATCATCATTCCAGCTATGTCTTTAGGAATAGCAACACCCATAGCATCATAAACTTCCTTGACAACAGTGTTTGAACAGCCGATAGGGCGAATCCAGCACTCAAGAGGAGTAGAAGTCATGATATCACCAAGTTTATGGTGGTCAATAATCCCTAAAATAGTAGCATCATCAATGTCATCTTGAAAGTGTGGCTTATCTGTAGAGTCTACAAGATAAACCCTTTCTCCTGCCACTGATGTTTTAAGCTCTGGAAGTTTTCCTCCAAACTTATTTAAAATAAATTCCGTCTCAGCCGAGATATCACCTTGTCGAGCAGGGATATACTCCTCATCTTCAAGTTGATTTTTTAAGTAAGATATAGAGATAGCCCCTACAATAGAGTCACTATCTGGATTTCTGTGTCCAAAAACATAAACTGACATATACTAGCCTTTAATAAATTTTCGTGATTATACTACACTTTTATAAATTTTCACTCTTTTTTCGATACTAAGGAGTCTCTTAAGACTCATGTAATGCTAACTCTTTTTTAAGATACTCACCTGTAAATGAGCCCGTAGTCTCATAAGTAGCTGCTAGATCTTCAGGACTTCCCTCAGCGATGATAAGTCCACCGCCAGAACCACCTTCAGGACCCATATCAATAACCCAGTCAGCATTTTTAATCATGTCTAGGTTATGCTCGATGATAAGCATAGAGTTGCCAAGTTCCACAAACTTATGCAGAACATTTGTGAGTCTATCTACATCAGCAAAGTGTAGTCCTGTTGTTGGTTCATCTAAGATATAGAGAGTTTTGCCTGTATCTTTACGGCTAAGCTCTTTAGCAAGTTTGATACGCTGTGCTTCACCACCTGAGAGTGTCACTGCGTTTTGTCCTAGAGTTATGTAGCCAAGACCAACATCAACAAGTGTTTTCATCTTGAGGTTAATCTTTGGAATAGGTGCAAAAAACTCAAAAGCCTCATCTACAGACATAGATAAGACATCACTAATAGTCTTTCCTTTATAGAAAACTTCTAATGTTTGTTGGTTATAGCGAGTTCCATAACAAGTGTCACACTTCACTAAAATATCGGGCAGGAAGTGCATCTCTATCTTTATCTCACCCTCACCCTGACATTTTTCACAACGTCCACCTTTGACATTAAAACTAAAACGCGAGGTTGTGTAACCTCTTATCTGAGACTCTTTTGTCTGGCTAAAGAGATTTCTTATCTCATCCATTACACCGGTATATGTCGCTGGGTTTGAACGAGGTGTTCGCCCGATAGGACTTTGATCAAGATAAATGACTTTATCTACATGCTCTAAACCTGTTATCTCTACACCTGCTACTTTGTTTACCTTTCGTGCATGATTAAGTAGTTCTCTTGCTGTTGGGAGTAGCGTTTGTAGCATCAGAGAACTCTTACCACTTCCACTTACACCTGTAATACATACAAAGTTGTTAAGTGGAATTTTTGCAGAAAGATTATTGATATTATTGATAGTGACATTTTTTATCTCTATCATTTTATCTTGTTTGCGTCTATAAAAATACTCTATTTTTTTACGACCATATAGATAGTCCGCTGTAAGAGTTTTCGCTTTTTTGAGCTTTTCAAGTGTTCCTGAGAAAACAACATCCCCACCAAACTTACCAGCACCCTCACCAATGTCGATGATAAAGTCTGCGTTTTCTATAGTCTCTTTGTCATGCTCAACTACGATAACACTATTGCCTTTTTCTTGAAGAGAACGAAGTGTTCTTATAAGTTTAAGAGTATCGCGTTCATGCAGTCCTATACTTGGCTCATCTAACACATATAAAACGCCAGTAAGACCAGAACCTATCTGAGAAGCAATACGAATACGCTGTGCTTCACCACCAGAGATAGTACGAGCATCACGACCAAGTGTAATGTAGCCTAAACCAACATCAAAAAGGAAGTATAAACGCTCACGAATTTCATTTAGAATAGGTGCAGATATTTGTGCATCTTGTTCACTCATAGTAGCGAAGTGTTCCTCGTTAGCAAACCACTCGTAACTTTTAGCAATAGGCATATCGAGTAAATCGGCGATGCCTTTATCCCCTACTCTCACTGCTAAACTCTCGCGTTTAAGACGGTGAGAGTCACAGATATTACAAACTTTTTCACTCATATAGTCTTGAAGTTCTTTCTCATCTTTGAACATATCGTAAGCTATGCGGATAATTCCAGGGAAGAGGCGTTTGACCTCGTGCTTTTTCCAAAGGAAAGTCACTTCATCAATATTTCCATGAAGTATCGCTTTTTTTTGATGCTCTTGCAGTTCTGAGTATGGCACAGTAATATCTATTTTATTATGCGCACAGAAGCCCTTTAAAAATGTAAAGTAGTAGCCCTTGTTAAAGCCATAGACAATTTTTACAGCACCCTTCTCAATACTTAAATCTTGATCAATAATCTTCTCTTGATCAAGTGCATAACGCAGCCCTAAACCATCACACTCAGAACAAGCACCCTTTGGTGAATTAAAAGAGAATGAGAGTGGCTCAAGAGGATCAAAACTTATCTTACAGTCAAAACAAGCATTGTGCTCTGAGTAGTGCATATGTGGCTTACAATCAAGCTCTTCATGGTTAAGTATCTCTATTTCAAGTTCGCCATAAGACTCTTTGAGTGCTTTTTCAACATCAGCTGCTATTCGTTCCTTGTTTTCAGGTTTAACTACAACACGGTCAATGACAACTTTTATCGTATGTTTTTTTGTCTTAGAGAGTTCTATCTCCTCATCTAAACGCACCATTACACCATCTATCATGGCACGAACATAGCCCTTATGTACTAAAGACTCAAGCATATCAGCATAAGAACCTTTCTTTTCTCGTACAAGTGGTGCTAAAAGTACAAGCTTGGCGTTTTGTGGTAGTTTATGTACTTCAGCAATGATATCTGCTGCAGACATCTGAGAGATAACTTTTCCACACTTATGACAATGCTGTACCCCAACACGGGCATAAAGAAGTCTAAAGTAGTCATAAATCTCTGTAATCGTTCCAACAGTAGAACGTGGATTTTTACTCGTAGTCTTCTGGTCAATGGCGATGGCAGGAGTAAGTCCCTCTATCTTATCGACATCAGGCTTGCCTACACGGTCAAGAAACTGGCGTGCATAGCTAGAGAGCGACTCCATATAACGGCGTTGCCCCTCTGCATAAAGAGTATCAAATGCAAGTGTAGATTTTCCACTTCCACTTATCCCCGTCATTACAACTAACTCATTTTTTGGAATGGATAAATTAATATTTTTTAAATTATTTTCTCGTGCACCTGTTATAACTATGCTATCTTTTTTTTTCAAAATTTACCTTTTATATGTCTTTACAGTCTGTTTTTTTCTTATATTTAATGTCTATTATATCAAAGTGTTTTTTAGCATAAGCTATTTGCCACCTTTCTCTAGCTCTTAAATCACTCTCTTTTTCACTTCCTTTTGTTTCTATAACAAAAGAACCTTCACTCTCATCATGCTTTATCACTGCAAAATCGGGGTTATATGTACCTAATGGTGTTTTTATTTTAAAACTATTTGGAAGTTTTGTAAAAAATTTCACATTTATATCGGCACAATTTATAAACTCTTTTTCTACATCAGAGTCATAAGCTTCAAAGTCGTAGAGTCCCCTCTTTGTCTCTTCAAAATTATAGCCAGTAATTTCGTCAAGAAAGATATTACTAAATTCATAATAGTCATTATCTACTAGTTCATAAGACAATGCACTTTTACTTAACATCTCAAACATCACATACTCAAAAGCTAAAACAGCCTCTTTTACATATGCATCGCTATTTTTAACAAACTCTTTGGTAAATTTAGAGAGTCCAAACTCTTCAAATATTTCAATGATAGTCCGACGAGAAATACCTATCTCTTTTTCTAAAGTTTTTACAATATCTGGTAAAGTTTCTTCATACTCTAATCTACTATTCACTTCATCTGCCACAAACCCATCACTAATATTACCAAACTGTTTGAGTATCTTTTTTTCTCGTACTTCTATGTCTTGAAGTTTAGCAATTACATCCTCTTTATATTGTGAAGAGTCTAGACTAATCTTATAAACTGTTTTTTGTTTTAACTTTTTCCAAAGTGCTTGAAACTCTTTGAGTTGTGCTAAGTCTTTACGAAGTGTAGCCCTTTTTCTTTTTTTAAGATTATTTGGTTTATTACCTTGTGAGACACCTCCTACCTCATATTCAAGTTGCAAGCTTCTAGCAAACTCATCAAAACTTTCATTTGCTATAACGGTTAGTCTATTTATATTTTTATCATTTACTCTCTCACCACTTGTATTTACGGCTAAACGCACACCTCTTCCTAGTATTTGGCGTTTTTTCATCTCCGACTTAGTATCGTTAAGTGTTGTTATAAAAAAGACATTTGGATTATCCCAGCCCTCTTTTAAAGCACTATGGGAAAATATAAAGCTCACATTTTCATCAAAACTCAAAAGCTTTTCTTTGTCCTTCATTATAAGGTCATAAGTTTTTTTAGCTAGTTTTCTATCACTTTCATTAGCTTTAAGCTCATCCACAAAACCACTCTTGCGTTTAGCAAAGTATGAGGCATAAATCTCACTTGAACTCACATTTTTAAAACTCTCATACTCTTTTTTATGCTTATCAAACTCCCTACAAAAAAAGTTCTCTATCCAGCCATCTTCTTCTTTTAAAAAGTTTGCAACCTTATCTATAAAAAACAGACTCAAGACTTTAATGTTTTGTTTCTTCAACTCTTCAAACTTCTGCATATGCAGTTTTATAGCTTCACTTATCTGCTCTTCTTGAACTTGGCGTTTAACCTGTCCACTCATCTCATGAAGTTCTAGTTTTAAACCATTTTCAAACTGTATGAAAAGCTCTTTAAAGTTTATCTCATCGACTATAAACCCGGTGTAAATAGAGTTTTTTGTTTTATCTTTAAGACTATCATCACCCTTTATTTTTACTATTTTTTTAACAAAAGCATCTTTATTATTAACTATCAACTCTAATGAGGCTACTGGTCTTTTTGATTTTTTATCTATCTCTATTTTTATAACATTTATGTATACATCGTTTATAGTTTGGTTTTCGCTCAGAGCGAGTACATCTATCTGCTTTACAAGTCCACTTTCAAGTGCCTCTTTTGGTGTTAAAGAGTACACAAGATTGTAAGTATTTTTATGAGTAGCCGAATAACGCAAAGTAAAAAGTGGGTTTAACTCAGTTATGGATGTACGGCTCAGTTCACTCTCCATATTTTGTGGCTCATCCAAAATCAAGATAGGCTTTGTTTTTTGTAAAGACTCTTTAGGTGTTCCTACAAACCCTTCTCTTTGCATATTTAACACTGTACCACTACGTTTGAAACTGTCTATGGTCATAACCATGATGTTGAGTGTATCATCTCGTATGAAGTGCTTCAGCGAACCTAAACGCGAGGAGTCATACTCAAAATAATCATACGGAAAATTAAACTCACTTTTAAAATGTTCTTTCATACTTTTTAGAGAGTTAAGCACACCCTCACGGATAGCGATAGATGGTGTTATGATGATAAACTTACTCCAACCGTACTTCTCATACATTTTTAAAATAGTTTTTATATAAACATAAGTTTTACCCGTTCCAGTCTCCATTTCTATGCTAAAGTCAAGACTCTCTAAACTTTCACTTTTTGAAACTTTGTTTACTTTTTGGATGGCGTTAAGGTTGGCTAATATATCTTCTTGGCTAAGGTTGAGTATATTAGAACAAACTGCTTCACCATTAAATATATCGTATTCATTTTCTAACTTACTCTGTCCGACAAAGAGGTCTAGTGTCGCAGTTATAGCTTTTGTTTGGTGGGCTTGAGAGAGGTATTTTATTTCCATAGTTCACTCTCCTCCCATTTAGAAATAAAGCCCATCGCTTCGAGATTTATTTGAGGATAAGAGTCTAAGAGTTCTTTTACTTTTTTCTTAAATACTAAATCTTCTCCGATACTTTCCAACATAAAAAGAATAACATTCAGAGCAAAAAATATTTTTGCATTTGAACTGGCGATGTTTTGAAATATATCTTTTTTCTTTGGTACTTCAAATCGAACACCTAGTGTAGTATTCCAAACTCTTGCATGATGTGCACACTTATTTCTGACAACGGTAAGGGCATGCAACCAGTTAAACAATACATCTTTATTTATCCCTAAAAATGGTGCAACAACTTGTAATTGTTCTGATGTTTTTAAACTTGCATACATTTTGGAGAGTGTACTCATAGAGATAACTTCAACCACTACCCAAATAGGTAAATCGGAGCTATTATACTTTCTCTTAAAATGCTTAACAAAACTCTCTTGTGAACGTTGTGTCTCTTTTTCGATTGAGTTTTGTAGAGTATTGAAAAAACTATCATTACATTTAAGATTTTTTTTATTTAGATAAGCAAATGCACCATATTGTGCTGCATGAACATTTGCAATTTGCGAACGAAAATAGACTTCAAGCGACTCAATAGCTTCAAATATTACTCTTCTAAGTTTCGTATCGAAATTGTATAATGCAATAATATCTTCAAAACTTGTATTTGGTAAAAAAGTGTTTTTTTGATTAGAATCTTTCTTATATAGCAGTGGCTCAAAATAAGCACTTAATCTATAATAACCGATATACTTTAGTTTTAAACAAGCATAAGTTTCATCGTTTATTATTAATTTCTTTGATTTTAGTAAAAGTAACTGTTCATCAGTTGTTGTGTAGGGTTTTGTGTAATTCATGAAGAAAACCCTCTCGTTGGCACATTAAAAAGAGGTGGAGAAGGTATGTTAGCAACATTATAGCATAAAAATGTATATTGTATCAAGGTCATCTCACAATCCACTACAGTGTCTCCAAGTCAAGATTAGAGTGTAGGTTGAGTTTCACACTGTCGCCTAGTGCTTTTTCGTAGCAGATGAGTTTGGCATTTTTTGGCACTGCGTTTACTATGTCGTTTGCTATCTCTTTGTCAAAACAGAAGTAGAACTCTCTTGCATCTTCATAGAGTTTTATAAACTTGTAAACGCCACTCTCGATATTTTCAGTTTTTGCACTCAAGCTAAAGCTATTTTTTAGTCCTACTTCATAGACTAAGTCTAACTCTTTTGCGCCTTGTGTTAAAATATTTTCTTGAAATACACTCATTTTTAGCATCTTTTCAATATCTTCCAAGCTATCAGTTGGTCGTTTTTTTAGCTCATTGAACATTTGAAAGTTTGAGTT
>WFNM01000029.1 GCA_015488615.1 Sulfurimonas sp. | reverse complement strand
TTTTCCTTTATTAAATTAAACTATGATCCATCTCTTTAGGAATTTCTAGTTCCATAAGAGTGAGTATTGTAGGAGCTATATTGTTTAAGGCACCCGCTTCTACTTTAGAAACACCATCCGCTTCCACAAAACACCACACTTTACCAACTGTATGATTTGTTAAGACATGGCCATCTTTATCTTTCATCTCTTCACAGTTTCCATGATCAGAGGTAATCACTAAGGCATATTCATTCTCTTTGGCTTTTGTAAGAATCTTACCCAGTTGTTCGTCTACTGCACTCACTGCTTTTTTTGCAGCTTCTATATCTCCAGTATGTCCAACCATATCGCCATTTGCAAAGTTCACAACAATAAAATCATACTCAGCATCAATAGCATCTAAAACTGCTCCACCAACAGCAGCACAACTCATCTCTGGTTGCATATCATAGGTCTTTACACTAGGGCTCGGGATCAGTACTCGCGTTTCATTCTCATAAGGTTCATCTATCCCACCATTTAAGAAAAAAGTTACATGTGCATACTTCTCTGTCTCAGCTGTATGCATCTGCTTGAGCCCTGCATTTGCTATCACCTCAGCTAGAGTGTTTTTAGGTGCATCTTTCTTAAAGAGTACCGGATAAGTAAAACTTTTGTCATATTCTGTAATAGTAGCGACATGAAGATTTAACTCATCTCTACTAAAACCACTAAATTCATCCGCACCAAGAGCCATTACCATTTCACGCATTCTATCACTTCTAAAGTTTATAGTTAATACAGCATCACCCTCTTTCATACCCTCATAACTTGCAAACGCAGTGGGCTCTACAAATTCATCAGTCTCACCAAGCGAGTAAGAGTGACCGATATAAGCTTCTGGCGTTAAGTCCGTTTTTGGCTCTGCTTTTAGCATTGCATCATAGCCTCTTTGAATCCGCTCCCAGCGATTATCTCTATCCATTGAGTAAAAACGCCCTGCTATTGTCGCAATTGTTATATTTTCATTGAGATGTTTAGAAACAATCTCTAAATATTTCTGTGCAGAAGTTGGTGAGACATCACGACCATCTGTTATAAGGTGTAAGAAAACTTTTTTGCCATTCTTCGCAGCAATATCAGCTAAACCCATAAAGTGATCTATATGCGAGTGTACACCACCATCACTCATTAGTCCTACGAGATGTATTCTTTCTGATTTGCCAAAGAGCTCTTGGAGTGCTTCATTAGATTCTAAAGTTCCTTCACTTAATGCTAGAGAAATCTTCACTAGATCTTGGTATAAAACACGTCCACTACCTATACTCATATGCCCTACTTCAGAGTTCCCCATTTGACCCTCAGGAAGCCCAACGCTTAGCCCAAAAGTATCTATAAGCGAATGTGGTGTCTCTTTAAATAGTTTGTCATATGTTGGTTTTGTGGCATTATAAAATGCATTGTACTCTGTTCGCTCAGAGTAACCGATACCGTCAGTGATAACTAAAATTGCTTTTTTGCTCAATTTTATTCCTATGTAATAAATTTATGGAATGATTATACTATAATGTCACTTTATAATTATAAACAAACATATAATAGGATGCAAATTGTTATACATGTTACATAAATTTTTCCACATAAACATTTTAGGATATATCACTATCCGTGCTGGTATCTCTTTTTTTCTAGCTCTTTTTATCACTCTTTATTTACTTCCAAAGTTCATCCGCTGGGCACAAAAAACTTCAAGTGTTCAGCCTATCAATAATTGGGCACCTGAACGGCATAAAGAAAAAGCTTCAACGCCAACAATGGGTGGTATAGTCTTCATAGGTGCCACGCTTATCGCTTCACTTTTCACCATAAAGTTTTCTAACCCTTATGCAATTGGGGCACTCCTCACTCTCTTTCTCTTTTCACTCATAGGATTTCAAGATGATTTCGCAAAAATAAAAAAAAGTGAAAATCTTGCAGGACTCAAGGCAAGAACTAAACTTCTCTTACAAATACTCTCTGCACTCCTCGTCTCATTATATTTATGCTTTATGGCAGACTTTAATACAGATTTATATGTTCCTTTTATAAAAAGTCCACTCTTTGATATGGGTTCATGGGCACTTGTTCTCTGGGTACTTGTTATTATAGCTACATCAAATGCTGTCAATCTTACAGATGGACTAGATGGCCTTGCAACTGTACCATCCATCGTTGCTCTTGGAACATTTAGTATAATCATATATATTACAGGTAATGCTATTTTAAGCACTTACCTTCTTATGCCACACTTTGATGTAGGTGAAGTTGCTATTATTGCGAGTGCCCTCATGGGTGCTCTTGTTGGTTTTTTATGGCACAACTGTCATCCGGCTGCTGTTTTTATGGGAGATAGTGGATCTTTAAGTATAGGTGCATTTCTCGGATATCTTGCAATTATTTCTAAGAGTGAGATATTACTCCTTCTTATTGGTTCTATCTTTGTTATAGAAACACTTTCTGTTATCCTACAGGTAGGATCTTATAAAATCCGTAAAAAAAGAATCTTCCTTATGGCACCTATTCACCACCACTTCGAGATGAAAAACTGGTCAGAAAATAAAATTATTGTGCGTTTTTGGATTATTGCAATGCTCTCAAACCTTCTTGCTCTCATTAGTCTCAAAATAAGATAATGACAAAAATTGCTATCCTAGCTTCTTATAATGGAAGTGGTTTTGATGCTATATACAATGCAGTAGCAAATAAAAAACTCAATTTAGAGATAGCAGTAGTTATCTCTAACAACACAGATGCAGGTGCTTTAAAAAAGGCACAACAACGAGGTATAAGTAACTATTTAGTTAATGCAAAACAAGTTGTAGATCCAGATGAAGAGATATTCAGACTTCTTCAAGTATATCATGTTAAGTATATCTTTCTCTCAGGCTATATGAAAAAAATTCCATTGCAAATTATTCAAAACTTTAAGGTTATTAACTCTCACCCATCTCTTCTTCCAAAATATGGTGGTATAGGAATGTATGGCCGCTATGTACATGAAGCTGTCATAGCAAACAAAGAAGGACAAAGTGGAGCAACATTACACTTCGTAGAAGAGATTTATGATAGTGGAAAGATTATCTTACAAAAAGATATACAACTGGCAAAAAATGAAACAGTAGACTCCTTAGAGAGCCGTATTAAAATACTTGAGAGTGAAGTAATTGTAGCAGGTTTACAGGTATGTTTGAACTAGCAGATTACATAGGGATAGTTGCATTTACTATGAGTGGATTTTTTGTAGCTGTGCGAAACAAACTTGACCTACTTGGTGTTCTTATAGCAACTTTTTTAACAGCACTAGGTGGTGGTATCATCCGAGATATTGCAGTAAATAAAATCCCCTTTACTTTTACGCATAACTATCCAGCCCTTATAGTCATCTCTATTTTACTCCTTCTCATACTGTTTAAGTTCCATAAACGTAACTCAATAGAGAACAAAGCTTTCTTCATCTGGAGCGACTCGATAGGGCTCATTTCCTTTAGTATATCGGGAGCTCTCATCGCAATAGAACATCATTTTAATCTCACTGGTGTTATCGCTATGGCATTTACTACTGCTGTTGGTGGAGGAATTGCAAGAGATGTTATTATCAACGAAGTGCCTTTTGTATTAAAAACTGGTTTTTATGGAACTATTTCTATTGTAATAGCACTCTGCATTTATTTACTTTCCTATTTTCATCTTTTAGGTTTTCTCTCTTTACTTATACTTTTTACTCTCGCATTCACCTTGAGAATCATCGCATACAAGTATAATTGGTCAATTCCACTAAAATAAACTCCTCTAAGCTTACTTTCAGTACTTACGGGATATAATTTCGCTCTTTAAAACTACGGCCAATTAGCTCAGTCGGTAGAGCAACTGACTGAAAATCAGTGTGTCCTTGGTTCGATTCCGAGATTGGCCACCACTTTCATTGATTATTTTTCCTTTATACTTCGTTGTCAACTTATTCACAAACAGTATTTGTTTCATAAGTTTCCGCCTTGCCTAAAGAAAAAATAATCTACGAAAGAAATTTAGAGATAATTTGCTATAATTCTAACTATGGGGACGACATGGCTTCGACTGGAGCTAATAGTCTATGATTGCATGTCGGACTGAGCATTTCCGTTACGCGGCTCACAATTGCTTAAATGCAAACAATACAAATTATCGCCCAGCTTTAGCAGTAGCTTAAGTTTTACCCCCTCTTAGAGGACGGGCTGCTTCACCGATGGACTCTAGATAAATCGGATTCGAAGTATAACCCTTATGTAGATATATTTTAAGTCTGTCTCAGCTTAAAATGAATCCTGAGACTCGTTTTGTGTAGCCTTGCAAGTTGTGTGAAGCAAAATTAAACTTTAACAACTTTTCTAAACATGTAGACGTC
>WFNM01000028.1 GCA_015488615.1 Sulfurimonas sp. | reverse complement strand
GAGAAAAGGAGACTTGAGAGGAAACAAGAGGTGAAGAGTAAACGGTTCATAATAGCTCCTAAAATTTACCTGTATTGTACTCCTCTAGTGTTAAGTCATCGTTAAGAATGAGAATTGTATAATCATAACAATTCTTAAAGTTAAGAATAAATTATAATACTAGGAATTTAGAATGAAAAAAATATTAGTTAGTGTAGTCACATCTATGGTCTTACTTGCATCTCTTCATGCAGAGACAACTACTTGTCAGGCAGTTAGTACGGTCAATACAAGCATAACTGATTTATCAAAATCAGTAGCAGATCAGCAAGCTCTTGTCTCTAAGCTCTCTGATGATATCGGTACTATGGCAGATAGAATACTAGTAATGGCAGATAAAATTGTTGCTACTGAAAAACTTTTGTCAGATACACTCATAGTTCTCACTGGAAACACAGACTTAGGAAGCTCAAGTAGCTCTACAACTGGTGTTGTTTTGACAAAACCATTGGATGGTGCAACTGTTTCAAAAACAACTGCACCGACTATAGAACTTTCAACATCTTCTGCTAAGTATCTTCTATATGCATCAACAGAACCAACATTTGGTGCTGGAACAACTATATCTCTTTATATAGAGTCAAGTTCAAGCTTGGATACTTCATGGAAACAGGTGGTGAGTTTTGCTGCAGCTAATAGTAATACTATCTATATGGCAGTAAAAAGCATAGATGCAAATAATAAAATCTCAAGCCTCTCTAATGGAGTTAAGCTGACTCTACAGTAAAAGGAGTTTACTATGTATAAAATGAAAGAACTCGTTTTAATCGCTTTGTTAGGTACATTTGCAGGTTGTGGTGGTTCGAGTGATAATAGTCACTTAGTAGATGCGGAGCCTATAAAAAAAGCTGTAATTCAAGTAGATAAACTTACCGTTGATGTGCATAAAAATAGTTTTGATATAACAACAAAGCTCCTTAATGATGTTGGTTCGATGTTACACTCTGTAGCTATTATTAACGAAAGTGTTGGGAATAGATTAGACTTGAGTATGAAGTTGGCAAATACTTTAGCAAAGCCAGTTGGAATTACTGAAACTTATAAATCTCTGTTTGGTATAGCAAAGGATTATAATAGTACATCTCCGGCATTTACTGTAGGGACATTAACAAATAATTATTTTTTACTCTCTTCTGTAACACCATTTTTTTTAGAGAAAAAAACAGTAAAAGGATATTTTAAAGATGAAAGCAGCTTATCTGATGTATGGGTTAAAGCTTTAGCCGATGCAAATAAAAGTAAAAATCTTTACTTTAGCATAGTAGAAATAGACAAGAATAATATTACACATAAGGTAAGTAATGCACTTCTTATAAAAAGTGCAGATTTACAAAAGCTTTAGAAAAACTTTGGTAAAGATTATTTTTCTTTACCAAAAGAAGAGATATTTTTTTATCCTTTATGGGATTGTTTTATAAATAAGTCCTAATATTAAAAATGTAGATGTAATAGTAAGTCCCAATGACCAAAACATAAATCTGTCCATTCTCTTACTTAACTCTTTGTTAGCTTCTTTTAAAGTTGCTTCGACTTTGGATAGTTCTTCCCTTGTTGCTAGGTTTATAACTTTATCTTCTAGCCTTAATATATCAGATTTTACTTCTTCTCTTTTTGCCATATGTTGAGCATTAAAAAAGATAAAAAATCAGAAGAGCAGAGAGGAAAAGTTAACATTAACGTTCGCTTAACAGTAAGAGTATAAACTACAAATACTCTTAACAGAGAATAAAATCAAAAGGATTTATTATGAATGTAAATGCAAGTGGCTCAATGCAACATATGCAAAAGATGGATGGTTCTGGTGGAGGAAAAGGTCAAGGTGGTATGAAAGATATCATGCAGAGTCTCTCATCAGAAGATAGAAGTGCCTTAAAAGACAAAATGGGTTCACTTTCTCAGGAAGATAAACAGTCAATGGTCTCTCAAATGAAAGAAGTTGATGCTACATCTATGAGCAGTGATGAGTATGCCCAAACTCTTTTAGATATGCTAGACGAGTCAGAACCAAAACAATCTACCTCTACAGCATTTGGTTTTTCTACTTATGCATAAAATCTAAATTGTTTACATTTAGCAGAGCTTTTTTTTAAGTTCTACTAAAAATAGATGATTTTAATCTTAATCTCTTTGTCTTGATTTAAGAGAAAACTTGCTTTTTTAAAGTTTGGTAAATGGAAGAGATTTATTGTTTGAAAGTTTGATAGCCCTACACCCTCTTTTGGAGTGAAGAGACCTTTATCAAGTTTACTGTTGTTATTTTCATCATGTAACAGATTAACGGCATATCTACCTTTTGGTAAATCCTTTCTTTATCTGGAATTGTCCCATCTTTATTGTAAATAAAGAACTGTACTTCTCTATGATTATTCTCTAATCCTGTTGCGATTACTGTTAAAGTCTCTGCCTGTAGTGCTAATGCACTAAAAAGTAGCCTAAGCATGAGTAATTTCAATAACTTCATCGGCATTCTCAAAAACAGTCTGTACCATTTTTTGAAATCTTTGAGGAAAACTCTCTTTATCTTCTTTTGTTGCATCAGGCTTGATAGCACTCTTTAAAATCGCCATAGGATTTACAACTTTTTGCGGACTATAATCCACATACACTTTTTTACCACTATTTTATAGAGAGCTTGTAGTCCTTTTTGTGCCATCAGATAAGCTCCAGCAACAGTTGCACAACTATGACCTGCTGATTTGACTATGTCGGCATAAGAAAACTCTAGCATACCATTTTCATTTACACCCAAAAACTCACATAAGTCATCATAAACAACTATATTTTCTATCGTATCAAAAAAATCTGGATATTTCATTATCTCATACCTCTTCCCATTCCTTGACCCATACCTCGACCATTTCCTCTGCCATGTGCCTTGAAAGATTGTGCCAAGATATAATCTGCAAGAGTTGATAACTCTTCTTGAGAAAGGTTTGCAAATGGAGGCATAGCACTCTCTGAAAACATAGGGTATTTCCCCGATAAGCCATTTTGGATTGAGTTCATAATGGTAGTTTTTGCATTAGCACCTTCAAAACGCCTGTTTCTTTTTCCAAGATCTGCAAAGGCAGGAGCGGCTTTTTTACTTGCCACTGCATGGCAGGTAAGACATCCGTTTGCATCTATAATTTCTTCGGCACTCTGTGCAAAAAGAAGCCCACTTAACGCTAATGAAACAATGAATATTTTTCTCTATAATAATTTATATTACATTGTCTCATAAGTCTGTTAATGCATCGTTAAGGAGAAGAACTGTTTACTTAGTGGCGTCCTTTTTGTTCCCCCTTTCCCTGAGTATTCCCATTCTCACTCTGCGGATAAACTCCCTCTTTATTTGTTAAAAGCATATCTCCCTCATAGTAACAACCATTTGTTACACCTAAAGTTTTTAGTGCAGAATCAAATGACCAGTAGTGAGTATAGCTTCCATCTCTAAGTGTATTAAATGCTGCTTCTATATCTGTAGCATTTGAATCCTGTGCTTGAGTGATATACTTGTCTAAGTCTTCTATATCTGTTACCTCTACCATGCAGCCAACTTTGAGTGCATCTTCTTGAGAATTTTGACCTAAAGTATAAAGAGTGTCATAAAGATTTTGAATCGCTTGGATGTCATATACTCCTCTTGGCATATTTGTAGCTGACATATTGTTCTCATTAACAAGAGTTACATTTACATCCGTAAAGTCAGAAGTATTTAAATCATATCTTTGCACAAGAGATTGCACGATAGAGATATGTTTACTCTCTGCATTTGTAGCGATATTATAAAGCTGTTTTATCTCGATACCGTTAGTTTGTTGATACTCATAAAGATTGAGATAAACATCATAAGCCAATCGCTCTTCATTTCCCATATATGCAAGTGAGTTTTTAATCTCTTGTGTTAAGTTTACTGAAGGAAGATAGTTGGATAGAGTAAAATGATTTTCATTGTTATTATCTTGAGCATACTCTTTGTTCCATTCATAAAGACTCTCATTCATATGGTTTATTGCTTCAGTAGAGTTTACATCTAAATGATCATCATGATTTTTATCTAAACCAAGATTGTAGGTATTATCTAAGTCAATAAGTGTAGATTTATTGAGATCTGAGAAAGAAATGTCTGTATTTAGATTATTGAACTTATCTATTGTATCTTGAGTAATTGTAATGCCGTTTGTTGTGTTTGCATCGCTATCAAGAGATTGTAACATTTGAAGCATTAATACAACTGTAGTGTTCTGGTCTGAGAGATTCTTTGGTGTTATCAGACCATTTGCCGAAGGTACTGTCTTCCCAAGTTGCAATTTTCCTAAATAGAATGTAACACTTTCTCCATTTTTATACTCAAATCTTCCTTGAGCATCTGTATTTCCTTCTCTTCCTGAACTTGTTTTATAGTGTGCATTTTCTACTGCTGCATCTATAAAATACCCAGTGCTCATATCGCTAGTCGCTGTGTTGCTACTATCACCACACCCAATAAGTAGTATACCTACTGCAGCCGTTGATAAGATTATTGTTGTTGTACTTTTTGTAATTAACATTGTAAACTCCTCTGTTTATGTTTGTTGGGAGTATTGTATGAGAAAAGTGTTAGCGGATTGTTAGCAAGTTTTATATTAGGATGAGAATTTCAAAAGAAATGTATTACTCTCTTCATCTGATTCTACTTTTACTTCTATATGCATAGCCATTGCTAAACGATTGACAATATCTAAACCTATCCCACTGCTGCGTTTATCACTACTATAAGAACGCTCAAAAATTTTTTCTGGGTCTACTATCTTTAGTCCGCTATTTTGAATGTAGAGTGTATCTTTTTTAGTATATATCTTTACATAGCCATTTTTGATATTGTATTTACAGGCATTTGAGATGATGTTTTGGAGTATCTGCTTTATGGCATGTGTATTGAGTTTGGCACTAAGGTTTGAGCACTCTTGAATGAAGAGAATATTGAGGTAGAGTTGCTCTTGTGTTTGTAGTATTTCTTGTGAAATTTTACAGAGGTTTACCTCTTCGAGTTGGAGAGTCTCCTCTTGGAGGAGGATTGTTAAATTTTCATGGAGTTCAGAGATAGTCTCTATACTCTTTTTTACTCTTTGCAATGGGGTATTGTCTCTGTACTCCTCTTTTTTTTCAAGTAATTTCATATTGAGCTTGATGGAGGTAACGGGTGTGTTGAGGTCATGTATGAGATCTTTTGCGAACTTATCCAGTGTGGCAATACTCTCTTGGAGTGGTTTGAGGGCATTTCTCGCTAGTTTATAACTGATGAATGCAAAGATTAGAAGTAATAGAAATTGAAGTGTCCAGATTTTGATTTTTAACTCAAAAAGTTTTTTCTCAAAGAGGCTCTTTTTTTTTGAAATTTGAAGATAGAAGTATGGCTTTTTAGTTGGTATGTACTTCATAAAGCTCTGATCTGAAATAGTAAAATTTCGTATATCTATATGTTTTCCTGCTTTTTCTACGAACTTATGTGAAAATGTATTATTCTGATACTCATCCATATTGAGATGCAGTTTTATATGTCTGGCATACTCTATAAGTGAAAACTCTTCAGCTTTTAAAAGATGGTTTTGAATCTGTACATAGTAAAAAAAACCTGCAGTTAAAATGAGCAGTGCCACACTCACAAAGTAGGTAATAAAAAATTTTAAAAAGGCTGTTTTTTCATGATGATGCAAGGCGATATCCTACTCTTTTGATAGTTGTGATTGGTAGTTCGAGTTTGCGTAGTTTGTTAATATGTACGCGCAGAGAACCCTCACTCATTTCCTTGCCATCGCCGAGATACTCAAGAAGTATCTCCTTTTGCAGTGTTATATCTATGTTTTGAAAAAAGAGTTTTGTGATTTTAAGCTCTAAAGGAGAGAGTGCTATAAATATATTTTCATGGTAGAGTTCCTCTCTTTCTATGGAAAAATGAAATTTTCCGACTTGGATTCTATCGGAGTAGCTGTGGTAAGACTTACGTATAAGTGCATTTATTCGCACTAAAAGCTCGTCAAAATCAAAAGGCTTTTTGATGTAGTCATCTGCACCCACTTCAAAGCCATATGCGAGTGAAGCGATGTCAGTAAGGGCGGTAATGAAGATAGTAGGTGTCTTGTCGCCACTTTCACGAAGAGATTTTAAAAGCTCAAAGCCACTCAAGTATGCAACATTAACATCAAACAAAAAAAGGTCAAAATACTCTGAAAAAGTAGTATTAAGTGCCTTCTGTCCATCATCTACATGAGTGATGAGAAATCTTTCACTTTCAAGTAACTCTATTAAGGTTTCAGATAAAATAGTGTCATCTTCTAAAAGGAGTATTTTTAACATAGTAAACTTCTGCTCAACTGTGTATTAGGTTTTTACAAATTTTTTCTAGGTCACTTACATTTTTAATATGATTCTCTAGTAAATTAAAACTTCTAAAATTACACTTTATTTCTAATGCTTCTAGCATTGTAGTAATCGACTCTTTTACTTGAATAATATTGCAATTTTCATCATATAAAAGTATAAAATTATTTCCAAAAATACGAAAAAGTTCAGGGCTTTGAGAACAAGTTCTAAGTACTGTTGCAATATTTTTTAAGAGATCATCGCCACTCTTCCAGCCCATTTTTTTATTATACTCAAAAAATTTTCTTACTTCACATATGTAGAGTGTCTTATATTTTTTCTCGAAACTGTTATGTGCAAGTACAACATCTAAGTAGCTTTGGTTATAGAGATTAGTTAAGGAATCCCTATAGAAGTAGGAAAAACGTTCTTTTTCTACTTCTGTATGTGGCAATTGGTCTATATTTTCATCTAAGGTAACTTTTTTAAGTACTTTTTTTGCTGCTTTTATGACTTCTGGATTAAACTGTATCCCTGTAAAATCAAGGAGTTCTTCAATAGCTTCAGTGAGGCTTTTACTTCTCTTATATATCCTGTTTGTAGTCATTGCATCAAATGCATCTGCAACTGCCATAATCTTTGAGAGCTCAGGAACTTGGGCATCAGATAAACCTCTAGGATAGCCACTTCCATCAAAACGTTCATGATGACAGTGTACTATCTCTGCTAAATCTTTAAACATTGGAATGTTAGCAAGAAGTTTATACCCAACTTCCACATGTTCTTGAATCAGCTTATACTCAAGTGTATTAAGCTTTTGAGGCTTCAAAAGAACTACATCAGGAGTAGCAATTTTCCCAATATCATGTAAAATTCCTGCTTGATACACCTTTTTGCAATCCTCTTTAGAAAACCCCATCTCTTGTGCAATGATTTTACTATAGTGTGCGACTCTTTCACTATGTCCTGCAGTGTAGGGATCTCTATCCTCAATCATCTGTACCATCGAAACTAGTGTTTTATCATAATTCTTTTTTTGAAAATGTATCATACTGTTGAGTTCAGATGTTTTTTGAGCAATCATATCTTTTAAATTATGTTTATACTCTTCATTTTGTGCAAATTTTTCTATCTTTTCTACGATTTTAAAGAGTTCATAATTGAGTTGTTCATAATCAAAAGGTTTGATGATATACCCATCTATCCCTATCTTAATGGCATTTATCATATATTCAGATTCGCTATGTGCTGAGGTAATAAGAAAAATTTGCTCAGAGTTTATCTCCTTCATTTTTTCTATCATCTCAATACCATTCATGTTTGGCATAGAGAGGTCAGTAATAACAATATCGAAATGCTCTTTTTTATAGGTAGCTAAACCTTCCACTCCATCATTCGCTTTAGTGACTTTATTAAAAAATACATTCATATATTCAAACATTTCAGACTGTATTTCAGAATCATCTTCTACATATAAAACATCATATTTATGTGATAATATTTTTAATAATTTTAAATCAACCATTATGTCTCTTTTCTTTAGTGAAATTAAGATATTGTATCTAATTTTATACTAATATATCTAGTAAAGTATGATAGAATTGTTATAAAAAAAAGAGAGCCTTTATGCAAGATTATGCTTATGTTGGGATTGGTGCTAGTGCTGGTGGTTTGAAAGCTTTTGAAGAGTTAATCTCTTTTTTACCTCAAAATAGTAACTATGTTTACATTATAGCACAGCACTTAGACCCGTATAAGAAGAGTGCACTTGTGGAGATACTCTCTCGTTATGCATCTTTAAAAATTCATACTATAAATGAAACAACATCTTTTTTCCCAAATCATATCTATGTAATTCCAGCAGGATATGACTTGAGATATAAAAATGCTCGACTTACACTCTATAAAACAGAGATGCCAATACATAAGTCAACTCCCTCTATTAATGTGCTTTTTGAAACACTTGCTCTGTATAAAAGAGAAAAGAGTATAGCTATACTCTTAACAGGTTCTGGACATGATGGTACATTAGGCATGCAAGAAATTAAAAAATATGGTGGTATTACTATCGCACAAGACCCACAAGAAGCTTACTGTAAAAGCATGCCTCAAAGTGCCATTGATTCAGGGAGTGTTGATTATACACTTCCTATTAAAGAGATTTCTAAAAAACTTTTTACATTTGAAAAGACTCAAGCCCTTACACCTTTAGAGACTATAGAACAATTATTGCAAAGTCAAGAGTATTTTGACACAAACAAATACAAGAGTGAAACTATTCTACGTCGAGTAAACAAAAGAATGTTACTTGTTCATGTGCAAACATTAGAAGAGTACCTAGAGTATATTGCATCGAATGAGGATGAACTGCATATTCTCTATCAAAATATTCTCATCGGTGTGACACAATTTTTTCGAGATAAAGAGGCATTTACAGTACTTGAGACTGAAGTTTATAACTATCTCAAAGATAAACCTGAAAACTATGAGCTTAAGGTCTGGTCCATCGCTTGCTCAACGGGAGAAGAAGCTTACTCGATCGCTATTGTAATAGCTGAAGTTTCTAAGAAATTAGATAGAAATTTTCGTGTTAAAATTTTTGCTTCAGATATAGATGAACAAGCACTTTCTAAAGCTAGAAGTGCTATCTATTCGCAAGAGTCTATCATAGATATTGAAGCAGATATACTGCAAAAGTACTTTACAAAAAGAGATAATGGCTACAAGCTTACTGAAGAAATTCGTAAAAACATTGTCTTTACAAAACACAATATACTGAGTGATCCACCTTTTATAAACCAAGATATTATTAGCTGTAGAAATCTCTTGATTTACATTAAACCAGAGGCACAACAAGAACTTTTCCAACTTTTTCACTATGCACTAAAGGATGATGGGATTCTCTTTTTAGGTTCTTCAGAGTCTATACTACTCAGTATAAAATATTTTATTATTCTAAGTTCTGAGTCTAAAATATATAAGAAAGAAAAACTCAAAAATCCACCAAAAATTTCCTCTCACTATTTTTCAAAACACTTAGAAGAGAAAAATGATTTTTCTGTAGAGAGGAGCAATAACAAAAGTGATGTAAATATTGAAGAGAATATCTCCACTATTATTTCTGATTTTTTTGCACCAAACTGTATACTCATAGATAAAGAATTTTCAATAGTCTATAAAAAAGGAGAGCTTCCTTTTGTAAAAATGCCTGATGGATTTATAACTTTAAATGTTTTAGATCATCTCCATAAAGAACTTCAATATAGTGCAAGATATACAATAAACCTTGCATTTAGCTCGCAGAGTGTACAAACTACAAAGTTTATAGAGATAGATTTAGGTAAAGAAAAAATATTTGTTAGAATGATTGCAAATCCCTACACAAAAATGCCTACTACTTCCATGCTACTCCTCTACTTTCAAGAACTTCATTCTGAGGACCTACAGTTTAATATAAGCGACTTAAAACTTCCAGATGAGAACTTTGTAATAGAAAGTTTTACAACACAAGTTAAGCAGACAGAGGAAAATAACAAACTTTTATCTGAAGAGTTATCTAGCTATAAAGTAAAAATGCAACTTCTTAATGAGGAGCTTCAAAGTTCAAATGAAGAGTTGCAGAGCTCCAATGAAGAGTTAGAAATATCAAACGAAGAGTTACAGAGTTCAAATGAAGAGCTTCATGTTTCCATTGTCAATGAGCAAAAACTTCAAGGGAAGTTTTCTAGTATACTCAACTCATCTCAAAATGGAATTATCGGTTTAGATATTGAGGGGAATCATACTTTTGTCAATCAGGCTACAGTTAAAATACTTGGATTTTCAGAAGATGAACTCATAGGAAACAATGCACATAAACTTTGGCACCATACAAAAGCAGATGGCTCACACTATCCTGTTGAAGAGTGTCAACTGCATAGCCACTATATGGATGAAAGATCTATACGGACAGAGGACCTTTTTTGGAAGAAGGATGGAACTGCCATAGATGTAGAAGTACTGCAAAACCCACTCTTTGAAAATGGAAAAATTGTAGGAGCAGTACTCTCTTTTTATGATATAACAGAAAAAAAGAGACTCAAAAAAGAGATAGAGCATGAGCATCGCTTAGCAAACCTCTATGCAAATACGGCAGGTACACTTCTTCTAACACTCGATAGAGATGGCAATATCACTATGGTCAACAGAGAGGGAGCAAATCTTCTTAAAACAACACAAGAAGATTTAGTGGGCAAAAACTGGATAGAGAACTTTATACCTAAAAAGCAGAAACAAGAGATGCAAGCAGTTTTTGCTTCTGTTATTTCAGGTGATGAGCTATTGGTATCTCATTATAAAAATTATATTATTGATACTGAAGGTACTCAGCATCTCCTCTCTTGGACAAACCACTACATAAAAGATGCAGATGAGAAGATAACTGGTGTTATCTCTTCAGGAATTGATATTAGTCAAGAAGAGAGACTCTCTAAAAAACTTTTTGAACAGGAAAACCTCTATAAACTTACTTTCGAGCAGGCAAATATTGGGATTGCTCATACAACTTTAGATGGACAGTGGATAGATACAAATGGATACCTCAGTGAACTCTTAGGCTACACTAAAGAGGAGTTCTTGGAGCTAAGTATTGCAGATATAACACATAAAGAAGATAGAGATGTTGATAAACAGATGATTGCACAGCTTATGAATAAAAAGAACAACTACTATCAAACAGAAAAACGCTACATTCATAAAAATGGCTCTATCATTTGGGTGGCACTCTCGGTAGTACTTTTAAGGGATGATTTTGGAGAAGCTCTCTATCTTCTTAAAATTATTCGTGATATTTCACAAATGAAGCTCTTGATGTATCAACTCGAAAAACAAAATGAAAAATTTGAGAGAATTATTGAGTTTACTCCTATTCCTCTTATGCTTTATGATGCAGATGGAGAGATACTTCTTACAAATAAAATTTTTGAAAGTACTCTTGGCTATAGCAAAAATGAACTTTCTACTATTGATAACTTAATCACAATACTTTTTAAAAATGAGACGAAAGCAAAGATCAAAAAAATAAAAAAATATTATGAAAATCCACTTGCTCTAAATGATGTTGAGCAAGTTATCGTGACAAAATCCGGAGAAAAAAGAGTTGGTATACTCAATGCAGTCTTACTAAGTAAAGCGGAGATGGATGCAAAAGCAATGTATCTTATCGCCATAGTTGATATTACGGATTTGCAAAAGAAAGATGAGCTTATGATAGCACAATCTCGACAAGCTGCGATGGGAGATATTCTTGCTATGATAGCTCATCAGTGGAGACAACCTTTGAGTGTAATTTCTATGCTCTCAAACAATGTACAAATAAAGCTTGATCTTGACGAGGATGTTACTAAAGAAAATATTGAGCATCTTCTTTCCTCTTTAAATAAACAGACACAGTACCTCTCTCAAACTATAGATGATTTTAGAGATTTTTTTAAACCTGATAAGGTAAAAGAAGAAGTGAGCATGCGGACTGTTATAGAAAAAGTAACAAACCTTATGAGTAAAACCTTACAAAACAATAACATAGAATTAGTACTTCCTCAAAATAGTGATACGAAAGTGTCTATTTATATCAATCAACTTCTTCAGGTTATTATTAATCTTATAAATAATGCCAAAGATGCCATAAAAACAAAAAATATAAGTGATGGTCGTATTGAACTTTCTCTTAAAGAAGAGGAAAAAGCTATAACACTCTCTGTCTGTGATAATGGAGGAGGTATTGATACTTCTATTAAAGAAAAAATTGGACAGCCTTATGTGAGTACTAAGTCTAAAAACGGAACAGGATTAGGTCTTTATATGTCTATCATGATAGTAACAGATTATCTTGATGGAAAAATAAAATGGGATAGTGATGAAAAAGGAAGTTGTTTTCATATTACACTCCTTACTTAAACATTTATCTTTGGATAAATCCAAGGATAAACTCTGAACTTACTGCAGATTAGAAAAGTTTGACCAGTTTATCTGTCATATCAAGTGCGAAATCTGGTGGCATATGCCCTTTGTTGTAGTAAAGATAGTTATCAAATCCCCACTTCATCATCTTGCTTATCGGTGAATAGCTTGCTTTATCGACTTTTCCACCATAAAGATTGTCAGAGACAATAAGTGTAGCCTCATGTCCACCCATATTCATAATACAAAAGACCTCTAAATCATGAGGAGGTATTTTGATATCCTCGCCAAGTTCTTTCATAAGTGTACTCGCAGCAATAGCACCCTGAATGATGGCAATATGCCCTAATTTTGGTTGTGATAGTGCTGTGATATCTCCAGCTGAGAAGATATTTTTATAGTCTAAGTGACGCATCTCTTTATCTGTTGGGATAAAGCCTTTTTCATCTCCTATAGTAGACTCTTGCAGTACTTTTGGAGCAGAGTAGGGAGGTATAATAATGGCTAAGTCACATGGCATCTCTGTGCCATCTTCAAACTTTATACTGCTCTTTGTAATCTCTTTGAGGACTTTACTCTTATGCAGAGTAAGCTCTTTTCTTTGCATATGTTTACCTACTACTTCACGAGGTGTATCACCAACATCTTCAAAGAAAATTTCCCCTGGAGTAAAGACATCTATTTTAAAATCTTTACTACGCTGAAGGCCTTTCTCCTTGGTAAGAAAATAGTCAAACATAAACATAATCTCGCCAATAGGTCCTTCACATGGAGCAAGAAGTGGTGGAGCATCAACACGAGTTCCCCAAGTGCTTTTTGATGCTCCTGTAACTATTTTACCACCTTCAAAACTCTTCACTTTTTCCCAGAGTTTTTGTGCTTCCTTATCATCACAAACAGAGTACCCGTGCTCTTTATAGCCTTTAATTGCATCATAATTTTTTATGGCACCAAGTGTCACAAAAAGGTAGTCATAAGAGATAATTACACCACTTTTTAAACGCAGTTCATTTGCCTTTGCATTTATTTCGATAACTTCACTCTGTAAAAATGTAGCACCCTTAGAGGCTATAGTGTGTTCTAATTCTACTAAAGAGTGAGAGAGTGGGGCACCCTCAAACGCCACTTCAGGAAGAGAGGGTTTAAGTAGAGAGTGAGAGCGTTTGTCAATCACTGTAATCTCGATTTTTTTACCGATAAGATGGCGAAGCTTGTAAAATATATGTAGACCAGCAAAACCAGCCCCTAAGATAACTATTTTCTTCATAACTATTTTCCTTAAAAAACCAAAGTTACAATATCATACCTATTTTTAGCTTAAGATGCTATACTAATTTAAAATAAATTGAGGAAGAATAGTGCATACCATACAGAATAAAATAATTTCTATTTTATTTCTACTAACTTCTTTTCTTGGTGCTGATGAAGTCTCTTTTTCTCTCTATAATGATTGGTTCGTAGGTACAGATAAACATTTTACAAATGGTATGAGTATCGCTTGGCTCAATGATGCCTACGGAGAAGAGGAAAATAACACAAAGACAAATAATTATAGTGCTACTATGTGTAGAATAGTAAAAAGTATACCTTTTATTTCACTAGATGATAAAAAAACATATAATGCTGGAGTAAGTATCTCTCAGTTTATGTTTACACCAGCCAATACAAAGTTATCAACTCCTCAATATAATGATATTCCTTATGCTGGATACTTAAATATAGCATTTTTTCTATTTGAATCAGATAGTGAGAATTTTAAAGAGATGCGTGTTGAATTTGGGATTGTGGGGAAAAATTCTGGAGTTAAATGGGTGCAAAATAATTTTCACAAGCTAATTGTTAATAAAGAATCAAAGGGATGGGATACACAAATTAATACAAGCTACATCATAAATGCACTTATTAGATATGGTGAAATAAGTTGGCAAAAAACTAGTTCTAGTGGTTTAAAAATGGATTGGTTTAATAGTATTGGGACAGAGTTTGGAAATTTAAAAGTCGATGCATTTGCTAGTACTATGTTTCGTTTAGGAAAAAATTATACAAGCAATTTTAATGTTCATTATCCTTATTTAAGAGGAGAGGCTTCTCTAATTCAACTCGAAAAAAGAGATACTAACTTTGGATGGGATATTTCAGTTGGGATAGATAGTGAGTTACTTGCTTATTGGTATATTGTAAGTGAAGCAAAAAAAGAGGGTTATAATCTCACTAGAAATTTCTTCAATTTCTCTGCTTATCTTGGAGGCAATCTCTACTACAAGCTCCATAAAGTGACACTATTTTATAGAGCTCAATCAGCATCTACGAATCATTCATATAGTATTACCCCGTTTGGTGGATTGATTTACAGTTATCATTTTTAAGCTTTTTCATATCGCAAGAGTAGGGCGGCTATAAAAAAACACACTGCACCTAAGAAAGTGCTAAGAGTAGCCATAAATACTGCTGTTTGTGTAGAGTAAGCACTATAAAGTGAAGATATTTGGAAAAAAACAGAACCAAATATATTTATCCAAATAATCCACCATGTTATACTTCTGAATATCTTAATTTTCTTATCATTATAAATCTCCAAATAAGCGAAAAAAGAAGAGGTTAAAAAGAGTATTGAACCAAGAAGATTGGGTAGCCAGACAAGAAGATTTTTAACTTCAATACTCAAAGAAATAAAAATTGCACTAAATGTTGAGATATTAAAGAGAAGTGTTCCTATAAATTGCGAAGCACTAGAGATATACCCCATATTGTGAGGACGTAGTCGCCACCAAAACCAAACAGAGTGTTTATTGTAAAGATGCGCAAGGTGTGTAATATCATAGTTTATTGATTCTAAGTACTGTAGATATGCAGCAGATGTAAAAAAAATAGAACCTATAAAATAGAAAACATTTAGACTAAAAGAGGAGAATAGAGGTAAAGTATCTAGTGAGAAAAAAGAAGCAAATGCAAACCAAAAAGAACCAATCATAAAAAGTGTTCCAATCCATGAGGAGAGAACTCGCTTAGAGGAAAAAAGTGATTTTCTTAATTCTCGTGAAGTGTAGCAGATAATACCATGTTTCATTGCATGGGAGATAAATGGACCTAACTTTTTATAATGCATATTTTACTCTTTTATAAGGAAACTGTTAAACTAAAAGTGATATTCTATAAGAAATTTGATTAGGAAATGCCATGTTACATAAACGAGTACACAATGATATAATAAAAGCAAAAGAGAATGATCCAGTATATGGTGGTAGAGGAGTTGCTGTAGAGGCTCCAAAATTTAATATTCCTATGCATGAGATGAGGCCTGAGGATGCTTACCAAGTCGTACATGATGAGTTGATGTTAGATGGAAACTCTAGACTTAACCTTGCAACATTTGTAACAACCTGGATAGAACCAGAAGCAAGACAACTAATGAGTGAAACTTTTGATAAAAATATGATTGATAAAGATGAATACCCTCAAACTGCAGAGATGGAGATGCGATGTGTAAACATACTCTCTGATCTTTTTCATGCACATACAAATGATACGAAAGAGGCATGTGGTTGTTCTACTATCGGTTCAAGTGAAGCAGCAATGCTTGCAGGCATGGCGATGAAATGGAACTGGCAAAAAAAACGAAAAGTTCAAGGAAAAGATATAAGTAAGCCAAATATGGTTGTAGGGGTAGATATACAAGTGTGTTGGGAAAAGTTTTGTGTCTATTGGGATATAGAAATGCGCACTGTTTTAATGAGTAAAGAAAATAACTACAAATTTCAAGCAGATAAAGCTATTGAGTTATGTGATGAAAACACTATCTGTGTTTTAGGTATTTTAGGGACTACCTATACAGGTGAGTATCAAGATATTAAGGAATTAGACCGACTTATTGAGATATATAACAAAAAAACTGGCTATGATATTCCTATACATGTTGATGCTGCAAGTGGTGGTTTTATCGCGCCATTTTTAGAACCAAATCTTCTATGGGATTTTCGCTTAAAATGGGTTCACTCAATCAATGTTTCTGGTCATAAGTTTGGTCTTGTAGCTCCGGGTGTTGGATGGGCAATGTGGAAAGATTGGTCTCTACTTCCCGAGGAACTTATCTTTCATGTTAATTATCTTGGTGGAGATATGCCAACATTTGCTCTAAACTTTTCGCGTCCAGGTTCTCAAGTAATTTCACAGTACTACAATTTTGTGCGTTTAGGCTTTGAGGGCTACAAAAAAGTACATCAAGCCTGTTTAGATGTAGCACAATATCTTCATAATTCATTTCTTAAATCTGATGTGTTTGAACCTATTATTAATGATATAAGAATGCCTCTACTTGCTTTTAAGCTCAAACACAAGAGAGCTTTCACTGTATATCAGATTTCTGATAAACTGCGCTATCATGGTTGGCAAGTTCCAGCATATACACTTCCTCAAAATTGTGAAGATGTAGCTATTTTACGAATTGTGGTTAAAGAGGGTTTTGATTATGATTTGGCGACACTTCTTTTGCAACATCTTAACGAAGCTGTAGAAGAACTTGAAACACAAACAAAAGATGTTTTAGTAGACAAGATAGGTACAAAGATATGCTAAAATAATAGAGATATACATAGTATGAATGAAATAAATCTAATAATATTATAGTAGGAGTGTTTTTTCTTTCTGTATGAGGAGAGATTGGGAAGATCAATATCTGTTGAGAGGAAAGTTTAAACTTTCCCTCTATTTTAATAAAATATTTTTTACTCTTGAGACTTATTTTGGCAGCGAAGCACTTCAATGTTTTTAATCTTTTCAAGTCTTTCGAGTACATGATTGAGCTCTTGCATAGCATCATCATATTTTTCTTGAACCTTTTTCTTCTCTTCTTCAATTTTTGTTATTTGATGTTCTACCTCTTTCATAGGAAGGGCACATTTTTTTGCCATTTCTTCCTCTTTCTCCATTGTCCAGTCTAGTATTTTTTTTATAAATGTGTTCATCTTTTTTCCTTGTTGTTTTTTTTAATAATCTTAAAAATCGTCATCATTGTCAAATGAATCTAATTCTTTTTTATAAGCTTCTGCATCTTTTTTATCTTGTATGACTTTTAGCTCTGCATCGCTCATAAATAGTTTTTTCATCTTTTTAGTAAAAACTGTTCTATCTTGAAGTTTCGTAAAGTAAGCATATGTTCCATAAAGCATCGTAATAACTGTAATAGAAAAAATAATTTTCTGTACCAAAGTAAATTTTTGTACTGGCTCTTTTATCCGCATTTCACAGACACCACCTGGACAGTATTTTGGATTTTTACGATTAAACCATTCAAACATTTTACATCCTAGACAAACTCCAAATGCTGACTCTAAAAAGAGGAGAGTCATACAGATTAGACAGACAAGCACCTTAATAGGGTTTGGTTGAAAATCTATCACAAGATAGTAAAACATTGGATAGGCGAGTATAATCCCAAGCGACCATGCAAAACGTTTTTGTACTGCCCCTACATACTCAGGCTTTTGATTGCGGACAAAAAACCTTCCTAAAAGGAGAGAAGGAGAGTATCTCGGTTGTATAACTCTCATGGTGAAATCAATAGCAAAAAAAGTTACAAAATATTCAGAAAAAATAGCAGTTCCAAGCATTACACCATTGGTAAGCCCAATAAAGGCACCAACAAAGAGAATACCTGCAGCTGCTCTAGCTTCTCTTTCATTTAAGACTCGTACTTCATACCCATGAACCTTTTCTCCATAGGTAAAAAACTCGTTCATGCTCATTAAGCATCCTTTTTATCAAAGATATAAGTATATATAGAAATATATATACTAATGTTACAAGTGTAGCAATTTAAAGCCCACCAATGGTAACATCAACAAGTGGGCTAAGATATTTAAGAACAACTGCTTGTTCTAATTAGAATTATCTTTTATAGGGTTTGTTGTTTTAGCTTTTTTATCAAATATATATGCAAACATTGGAACATATATAAGTACTGTAAATGTTAATAAACCTCCAATTGTTACATCTGCTAGAGGACTAAGGCGCTCAAGTCCGATCGCTTCTTCAAGGGCAATTGGTAACATTCCTGCGATAGTACCAAAAGTTGTCATCATAATTGGACGATAACGTACTTTCATAGCTTCCATGGCACTCTCAAATGGTGAATCTCCCTCGTTTTGATACTCTTGATAAAAGTCAATAAATAAAACAGCATTTTTAATTACTATACCAAATAATAAGAGTAAGCCTAACATACTTGGTAAACACATAGGTTTGTCAAAAAAGAGCAGACTCCATATAGCACCCGTCATTGCCAAAGGCATAACAAGTATCATTAAAATCGCTAATTTAGCCGATTTATATATTGCCATTAATGTTAGTACCAATAACACCAAACCAAGACCTAAAGCCTTAATCATTCTTTTAAAACTATCATCTATGGAAACTATACTTCCTGCTTGAACAATCTCAATATTGTCAAGTTTATCTTTTTTGATAATATTATTTGCATCTGTTGTTAAGGTTGTAATGGCTTTTTTTGCTCTATAGCCATTCACATCCAAAGAGTACTGCATTTGATCTCTCTCTATTTTTGAGTAAGTCAAATGTTTTTTAATTGTTGCTAATTCTGAAAGTGGTATTTCTCCAAATTTTGTAGAAATTGGCAAGAGTCTCAATGTTTGAATATTTTGAGAAAATTTACCTTTAAGATACAATCTCACAAATTGTGAATTCATTGAGCTTAAATCAGAATTCAGACCGACAACTTCTCCTTTTATAGGTAACTGCATAGCAATTTGATAAGGAGTTATCCCATAACTGAGTGCCTTATCTTCATCAATATTTAGTTCAATTTCTGTAAAATCTTTATCCCAACTTGTTGAAAGTGATGTAAGCCCTTTAATAGGTCGCATAGCATCTTCAACTTTATGTGAATATGCAGCCAAACCTTCAATACTTGGAGATTTTAGCCTTAAATCCAACGGTGCTTTAATGGTAGAAACTGGTGTAGCACCAAAATCATATACATCATTTCTTTTTACACCTTGGAGCTTAGAAATTTTCGTTCTTATTTGATCTTCAAGTTGCCAAATTGTCTGTTTCCTCTCAAATCTATTTACTGCATTGATGGTTATAGTCGCTTCTGATGGTAAGTTACCACTTCCTAAACTTAGTACTCCAGGTTCAGTACCAAAAGCTACAGAACTCATTACGAACCAAGGCTGTTCTTTTAACCATTTGAGTACAGGTTGTATTCGTTTTTCGGCAGTGTCAACTGTATCGTTTGAGCTAAATGCAACCTGTGCTTTAATGATTCCTGTATCCATTGGAGGCATAGCATCTCTTCCAACTGTAGGAACAATATTTTTGAGTGAAATCACCATTAAAAATACCCCTCCACCGATTAAAATCATACGGCGTGGTATTCTAAATTTTTCTCCATTAGTGAATTTTAATATAGCCATAAAGGGTGCTATAAATTTACCTATAGTTTTTGGATAGAGTTGACCAATCCAGAGTTCAAATTTCGTTCTTTGTGTACCGTTTGCATATAACTTTTCTGAAAGAATTGGTATAAAAGTCATAGATAAAAAATAACTTACTATTAAGGCAACGATCAATGTCTGAATAAGTGGCTCAAATATTTTTTGTGGAAAGCCACCGATAAACATTAAAGGAAATAAAATAACTATGGTTGAAAGTGTTCCTGCAAACACTGGTTTTACAACTTCTTGTGTACCGTTTCGTATGGCAGTTTGTAGATCCTCCTTTCCTTCATTAATATGCCGTTCAATATTTTCCAAGACCACAACAGCATCATCGGTCAACATTCCCAAGGAGAGTATAATTGCAGTGTAAACAACGATATTAAGCTCTCCACCTGTGAGCCAAATAATTGCAATTGATGCAAAAAATACCATTGGTATAGAGACAGCTGCAGCAAAAATCGCACGTAAGTTACCTAAAAAGAGCATAATGACAATTAGTGTATAAAAGATTGCATCTCGAAGTGCTCCTAACATATTTGAATTTGACTGTTCAACTAATGTTCTTTGTGTATCACTAATTTCAAAGTTAATATTTGGATATTTAACCTCAAGTTTTTTCATCTCTGCACGAGCAGCATTACTTACATCTAAAACACTCCCACTTGGTGCTCTTTGAATTGAAAGAGCAACAGATTCTTTACCATTTCCAATATAGCCACTTGTGCGTTTTTTATAACTCCAACTTACATTTGCTATGTCCTTGAGTTTGACATTTGGAAGTATAGGTAACTGCTTTAATTTTTCTATGTTATCTCTTTCACCATAAAAAGTAACAGTGTAAAAAGAGTTTTTTCCTTTTATAAAACCAATTGGCATATCATGATTTAAAACACGTATGGCTTTTGTAATTGTTTCAAAATTCACACCATATTTC
>WFNM01000027.1 GCA_015488615.1 Sulfurimonas sp. | reverse complement strand
TAACACCGGTTTTAACCGGTGAAAAATATTGAGATAAGATTAACTAAACAGTGCCTCTAGTGCATCAACACCATCTTTAGCTTCTTCTATTTCTCCATCTTCATTTGTTACAGAATCACTCTCTACAAGCTCTATTTGCATACCTGTAAGCATAGAAGCAAGACGGATGTTTATACCACTTTTACCTATAGCTTTTGACTTTTGATCTGCTGGAAGGGTTACGATTGCTTTCTCATTTTCACCCTCTTCATTTTTCACAATCTCAACATGAGAGAGGATAGCAGGACTCATAGTACGAGAGACAAAAAGCTCTGTAATAGTAGTATACTCGATACAGTCGATGTTCTCACCGATAAGCTCATCACTTACTGCGTTTATACGAACACCTTTTACACCAACAGTTGCTCCAACAGCATCTACTTGTGGGTGTGTACTCATGATGGCGATTTTCGCACGCTCACCTGGAATACGAGCAGCTTTTTCGATGATAACAGTACCATCATGAATCTCAGGAACCTCAAGAGCAAGTAACTCTTCTAAGAACTTAGGGCTAGTACGAGAAAGCTCTATTCCTATTCCGTGCTCTTTGTCCATATTTACACGACGAACAACAGCTTTTACATGATCGCCAATGTTAAAAATCTCACCCTTAATACGACTCTTCATAGGAAGAATAGCACGAATCTCATCTATCTCAATATAAGTATTGTTTTGTGCATCAACACGAGTAACACGTCCACTTACAAGTGTGCCTATCTTTGACTGATACTTATTATAAACTTCATCTTCTACTAGTCTTTGGATATGAAATTCAATCTCGCGGTGAAGTTGTGAAGCACCAGTACGACCATAGTCTTCTAGGTTGTGGTCTACTTGAAGTTGATCATCAAGTTCTACTTGGTCATCATACTCTCTTGCTTCAGTAAGAGGGATGTATGCAGGAGCAAGCTCTTCATCCTCAAGTCTTACATCATCATCAGCTACAACTGTAATAGTCTGTACGATTTTAATACTTTTTGTCTCATCATCAACATTTGCTTCAAATGCGAAGTTTCTATCTATTACTCTTTTTGCAGTCTGTACAAATGCAGTCTTTAGTGACTCAAGTACTTTTTCTGGTTGTAAACCTTTTTCGTGTGCTATTGCATCTACAATGTCTAATATTTTTTCCATAATTATTGCCCTTTATGTTTTCCCGATTTTCTATGAACAGTGATAAGTAAATGGGGGAGTTTTTGTAAGTGTGTAAGTATACACAAATATGCATAAAAACTTCTTTAATCAAGTTTTTATGCATATTTAACTATAATGCAGAAATAATTAGTGTCTAACACTTAAAACTCAAGGAATAATAGTATGGATTTAAAATTTGCAAGAACTGATGTAACTGACAAGCCAAAAAAAGTAGAACTAGCGAAGATAGAAGCAGCTGTAGAGAAAGATGATAGCATCATTTTTTACTTCGACAAAGATAACTCTCACAAAGATTTACTTGCTCTTCAAGACCATTTTGAAGCAAAAGGTAAAAGTTTTTATATGAGTGAAGTGAAGTTTGGTATGTCTGATAATGACTATATGTACCAAGTTCACATAATGAGCTAGAGAGTTTTTATGCCAAAGTTATTTATTGAAACATTAGGTTGTGCGATGAACTCTCGCGACTCTGAGCATATGATTGCGCAGCTTCGTGAGAAAGAGGGCTACACTACAACTGAGGACTTCAAAGAAGCGGACCTTATTTTGATAAATACGTGTTCTGTAAGAGAACGCCCCGTGCATAAGCTCTTCTCCGAACTCGGAGGCTTTAACAAAAAGAAAAAGAAAAGTGCCAAGATAGGTGTTTGTGGTTGTACAGCTTCACACCTTGGAGATGAGATCATAAAACGTGCACCCTATGTAAACTTCGTTTTAGGGGCAAGAAATGTCTCTAAGATAAGTGAAGTTTTGCATAAAGATAAAGCTGTAGAGATAGATATAAACTACGATGAGAGTGAGTTCGCGTTTGATGACTTTCGCACTTCTCCTTATAAAGCTTTTATAAACATCTCTATAGGTTGTGATAAGGCTTGTACTTTTTGCATAGTGCCTAAAACTCGTGGGGATGAGATCTCTATTCCAGCTGACCTAATCATAAATGAAGCTCAAAAAGCTGTTGATAGTGGAGCTAAAGAGGTTTTTCTTCTTGGGCAAAATGTTAACAATTACGGTCGACGTTTTTCAGGAGACACTGAAAAAGTAAATTTTACAGAGTTACTTAATCGCCTCTCTAAGATAGAAAAACTAGAACGTATTCGTTTTACTTCGCCACACCCTTTTCACATGGATGATGAGTTCATAGAAGAGTTTGCAAGAAATCCTAAGATATGTAAGTCTATGCATATGCCGCTTCAAAGTGGAAGCAGTAAAGTTTTAAAAGATATGAAACGCGGCTACACAAAAGAGTGGTTTATCAACCGTGTAGAAAAACTTCGTGCTGAGTGTCCAACAGTGAGTATCTCTACAGATATTATTGTCGCGTTTCCCGGCGAGAGCGATGCAGACTTTGCTGAGACTATCGATGTAATGAAGCAAGTTCGTTTTGATCAGATATTTTCTTTTAAATACTCTCCTCGTCCGGAGACGGAAGCAGAGCATTTTCCAGAAGTTGACTCAGAGATAGCATCCCAGAGACTTTCTTACTTACAAACTTTAAATAATGAAATCCTCGATGAACTTCATCTTGAGTCTATGGATAAAACTTATCGTGTTTACTTCGAAGAACTTATCCGTGATGGTTATGTGAGTGGTCGCAGTGATAATAACATAGTCATCAAAGTAAAAGGTTCAGAAGAGCTACTTGGAACATTTCAAGAGGTAAAAGTAAATGCCATTGGAAGAACCATCTTAACAGGCGAGATTCTTGCTTAAGAGATTTTCTCGGGCTTTTGCGGTGGTAGTGGTGCCTTTTGTTGGTTCATTGCTCATCCGTTTTTTATATCTGACAAATAAAAAAGAGTTTCACACAAAGAACCCTCTACCAGAAGAGGCAACTATTTATGCCTGTTGGCATGGTGACCTCCTTATGTTTGCACACTCTTACCTTCGCTATAAAAACCCTCCGCATGTAAAAGCAGTTATTTCAAGTCATTTTGATGGCTCACTTATAGCGGGGACACTTAAGAAATTTGGTTTAGAAATAATCGCTGGCTCATCCAATAAAAATGCAGTGCGAGTACTCATTAAAGCTATAAAAGCACTCAATGAGGGCTATGATATAGGTATTACTCCTGATGGTCCTCGTGGTCCTAGACATGAAGTCGCAGATGGGGTTATTGCTATGGCTACTAAGACAGGTAAAAAAGTAATTCTTGTGGAAATTCGCCCGAAGTCTTACTGGCAACTGAGCAGTTGGGATAAGTTCGTTATTCCTAAACCTTTTGGGACTATTCACTTTTACTATAGTGACCCTATAGATGTGAAAAGTATGGAGACAGAAGTAGCAAGAACACACATTAAAGCAGGCTTAGATAAACATGCGTACTAGATATCTCTTCTCTCTTATCGCATTTGCAATAATCGCTACTATGGGTGCATACTTCTTGCTCAACCCCTCTTATGAAAAATCAATTGAATCAAAGTACTACTATGAGATAGGTGAGTATGATCGTGCTTATACATTAGCAAATGAAGCTTTTAGTATAGATGTTTATAATCGGATGGCATCCACTATTATGGCACAATCAAAAACATCACTGAAATATGTAAAATATATAGCACAAGCCAAAACATTCTTATCTGAGATAAATGCTATGGCAGCACAGAAGAGTCTCTCTGCTGCTGACCGTGCTAAGATAAAAATGATGAGTGAAATTATGGTAGATTCTTTTGTAAAACTTGCTCCTAGTATTATCACAAACAAAGAGTTGGTCACTCGTGCGGTAAAGTACCATAATGACTTTGAGAACCTTCTTGAAAAAGTTACTTACTAAAAAAAAGATCGATTTTTTAGAGTACCTTGAAAAGATACGAGGGTACTCAGATCTTACTATAAAGAGTTATGATGAGTCTCTCAGAGAAGCACTGTGTTTCATAGAAATTACTCAAGGAATAGAAGAAGTAAAGAGTACAATCACTTTTAATCTTATGCCTTACCGTATACATATTGCTGGCTTAAATGCCAAAACTATTAGTAAAAAGCTAAGTGCTATACGAAGTTTCATGAGTTATCTAAACGATAATAATATAAGGGTTATACTCAAAGCAGATGAGAGTGTAAAAGTGGCGAAAACTCTGCCTAAACCTATCTCTCACAAACATATACAAGAGGCAATAAACTTTGCTGATACAGAAAACAAACTATTAATCACTCTACTTTATACTTTAGGTTTACGCATCTCAGAACTTGCATCTTTAGAGGTAGCGAATATAAAAGAGAGTTGGGTTCGTGTTTTAGGAAAAGGAAACAAACATAGAGATATACCACTTTTGATAGGAACAAAAGAGCTTATTGATGAGTATTTGTCAAATAATATAGTAAAAATATTTCTTTTTGAAAAAAATGGCGAAAAATTAAGCGAAAATAGTCTAAGATATAAGGTTAATAAAGTCTTTAGAAGTGTTTCACTTAAAGTAACACCGCATCAACTTCGTCATTCGTATGCTACAGCTCTTCTTAATGGCGGTGCACCCATAGTTGATGTAAGTGAGTTGCTTGGACACTCTTCAATGGCTACAACACAAATATATACAAAACTAGGGAGTGCCTTGAAACAGCAAAACTATAACAAAGCACACCCACTATGCGGAGTAGATGAATAGTGCTAAGTACTTTTTTTGAAGCTTTATACAATAAAGTTCTTATTAATATTGTCGTAAAACGTGCTTCCTTTGATGTCTATATTGAAGTACTTTCAAAAAAAAATGTAATCTCACATCTAGAAAAAAGTTTTAATACTCTTTCTGTGAACAGAGAGATGATAGAATATATACAAAACTACATAAAACAGTCACCGTATTACTATGTAGCTGTATTAAATACATCTACAGATCAAGGTGCTTTTATAGGCTGTGGGAAAAAAAAGTTGCAAGAGTTTGCAGAGAAACATGCAGTGCAGTATATGTGTCATGAAAAAAAGTGGGCACACTATAGTGATAAAGAATCCATTAAAATGATTATGAAGAGCTATAAGGAGATAGGTTGTGACTATATCTTTTCTCCTTACTCACTTCTTGTAGATTTTTTTAAAGATAAGGTAAATGGATCTACTGCTATGTTTGTACTTATGCAAGATAGTTTTGTCACTTTAGCAATTTTTGAGAAGGGTGAGCTTCTCTATGCAGAGTATTTAGATATGCAAACAGCTGATGAGCATGATGATGAAATGCTCTCTCAAACAATAGAAAATGATGATATAAATTTTTCAGACCAGTCTAGTATAGATTTAGAAGATATAAATGTTTTGGAGAATATGGAAGAACTAGAAGATCTTGATGACTTTGGTGATATTGAAGATCTTGACTCTATTGAAGAGATTGATGAATTTTCACAAAACAAAGATGTTGAAGAGGAATTTCATGATGCAATTGAAGAGCCTGTTCAGGAAAATGGGAATAATTTTAATGAAGACTACCAGCGTTTTTCTCTTATTCAAAGTGCCCTTGGTAACTATTATAATGATGAAGAAACTAAAAGTCAGTTTATAGAAAATATCTATGTAGCAGATGGTGTTAGTGTAAGTAGCGACCTTAAACGCTATTTAGAAGAGGAGATGTTTCTTAATGTCTATATTAGACAAGCAAATATCGGTGTGCAGATTGCAGAGCTTGTAAAAAAAGAGCTTTCATTATGATATATAGCTATATAAAACCAAGAAGAAAGAGTATTTTCACTGAAGACATTCAGTTACTTATCACTTTTTTCACAATTACACTGCTTATGCTTTTCCTTACATATGCATTTTTACTTTATAAGGACTATTCATTTACTGTACAAAAGAAAGAGAATTTAGCAAAACAAGAAGCTATTCTCTCTCATGTTGACAAGATAGAACAAAAAATAGCAAAAATACAAGAGCAGAAAAATTTGAGTGAAGAGGTATTTACAAAAAATATTGTACTCAAAGATTCTATTAGTAATCTTTTTGATCTTGTACCTGTTCGTATAACACTTTCACGAGCAGAACTTTTAGAAAATGGACTTATTCTTTATGGTATAACACCAAACAAAGATATTTACAACTTTATGCTTCAAGCACCTCTGCGTTCTATTTTTAATAGAACATACAGTAGTTTTTATCCGGCACAAAATGGTTGGTTGCATTTTGTCTCTACAAACTATATAGACAAAGAGGAGTATATCGGTGAAAAATAGTATCTCACGACAGTATATTTATCTTATCTCTATATCACTTTTGCTTTTGGTATTTGTACTGGTCTTTGCTTTTGGAGTTTTGATTCCTGAAGGGAAAAAGTACAGATTACGACACTCTGAGCTTATAAAGGTCAGTAAAAAACTTCATGAATATGAAGATCTTGAGTATGATACAACAGAGAAACTCAAAGATCTTCAACAGAAAAATAGAACTATTATTACAGCTTTTAGTATGCTATTTAACCCTACACGCTTTGAAGAACAGAATAAAAAATGGTTTTCAAATCTTACTGTCTCTAAGGTAAATCTTTCAAAAAAAGAAGGGTACTTTGCTATTTATGAGGTAAATACTAGTTCAGAGATTAACTCCCCTAAAAGTTTTTATAATTTCCTTGATGCTGTAAATAAAAGTGACTGGATAATAGGTGTCAGCTTTCCTATAGACTTTAAAAGAAAAGGGGATCTCATACATGCCTCTTTTCGTATGAAAGTCTATTGCAATAATCGCGATACTAATGTAAGCACTTCTGTATCAGAGGCTAAATAGCTTCGAAGTTTTGGGGTGACCCTTAGTAAACGCAGTTTCTCTTTAACCCTTTTTTCTATACTCCCCTTTTGCATGTAAGGTGCGATGAAAAGAAATCCATGCTCTTGATTAACTACAAATTTTCTTGAGATGATAACTACTGTAGTGTTTTTAAGTTGTTCTTTTTCTTGCGCTGTAATGAGATGTCCTTGAGATTTGAAGTGCTTATCTATGGCAAGAATATTACTGCGTTGTGAAGAGGAAGCTTTGGTATAAAAAAACTCATTTATCTGAGAAAAGTGTAGCTCTTCAATAAGACTCTCTCTATCCTCATCAAGATACTCAAAACTTTTTTTGATTCCCTTTTTATACTTTTCTAAAAGTGGCCCAGCATATTTATGGCGAAACACATTGCGTTTATACTTCTCATCACTGTTGGACTCATCTATAAAGTAGCGGATAGTATGCTTGTTGAGATAAGCTAAAAAATCTTCCTTATCGTGAGAGAGAAGAGGGCGAACAAGTGTGTAGCCCTCGCGTTTTTCAAGAGAACTCATTCCTGCTAGTTCTACAGCACCAGCACCTTTACACAGTTGCATAAGCATCCACTCTAGTCTATCTCCAAGATGATGGGCTGTAAGGAGTGTAGTGTAGTTATGTTCTTCTATAAGCTTCTCAAAAAGGTTATAACGAATAGCACGGGCATTTGCCTCAAAGTTTTTTTCTATAGGTTCTGCTTTATGTACATAACAAGTAAAGCCATACTTGAGTGCAAGTTCTTGTGCATAAGCGACTTCATCCTTAGACTGTTCGCGTAAGCCGTAATCAACAATGGCAATATCAAAAGGAATTTTATTTTCTAAAAGTAAAAAAAGAAGGGTAGTAGAATCAACCCCTGCCGAGAAGGCAAGGAGATTTTTTGAGCTAGAAAGAAGCTCTCTATTTTGTAGCATTATCAACTGTTGCAGTTAAAATATCTCCAACAATGTCCGTAATTTTAGCCTTGTAAATCTTCGTAAACTCTAACTCTTGTGAGTCATCAGTTCTATCATTTACATAGATCTCACCATCTATCTCAGGTGCCCAGATAAGCTTACGAGCTGAAAGTAAAAACTCATGTTCATCACTCTCACCATCAATAACAAGCTCACACTCTTTACCTATTTCAGCTTGAAGTGATTTCTTTGTACATTCAGCTGCAATGTCACCTAAAATTTGTGCTCGCTCTGCTTTTGTCTCATCATCTATCTTCATTTCATAGTCAAACGCAGGAGTAGTCTCTTCATCAGAGTAAGAAAATACATTGATACGATCAAATCCAAAAGAAGAAGCAAACTCACACATCTCTTCAAACATCTCTGGTGTTTCGTTTGGATGTCCAACGATGAAACTTGTTCTTACAAAAGAGTTTGGAAGACTTCGCATAAAGTCAAGGAGTGCTATAGTTTTGTCTTTACCAAAGCCGCGTTTCATCATACGAAGCATATCATCGTTGATGTGTTGGATAGGCATGTCAAAGTAGTTGTGAAAGATTTCACTTTTTGCGATGTTTTTAAGCAGTGCCATAGATGTAGTTGAGGGATAAAGGTAAAGTATACGAGCAGACTTCACACCCTCAATAAGTTCGATTCTTTGAATTAGAAGAGATAAACCATCTTTAATATTTTGATCGCGAAGGTAAGAGCTAGAGTCTTGAGAAACAAAAGAGAAATCATAGTAGCCTTTTTTTACAAGACCCTCTACCTCTTTGGCAATAGAATCTAAGTTACGAGAGTTAAGTTTTCCTTTAAAAGAGGGAATAGCACAGAAACTACAAGTTTGGTTACACCCCTCAGAAAGTTTTATATAGGCATGATAAGTCGAACCTGTAACAACACGCTCAGCACCATCTATCAGAAAAACTTCATCAGAAAAACGACTCTTCTTTTCTACTAAAAGCTCATCAATCTTATCATAATCACCAACACCAGTGAAGATATCAACCTCTGGAATTTGTGTCATTAGTTCGTCTTGATAACGTTCAGAGAGACATCCAGCCATAACTAAAAGTGAGTCCTCTTTTCTAGCATCGTGCAAAGAGAGTACAGTGTTAAGTGACTCCTCTTTAGCAGCATCGATAAAGCCACAAGTGTTTACGATGATGACATCAGCATCTTCGTTATTGTCTGTAAGTTCAAAGTTTTGGAGTTTTCCCATCATAACTTCAGTGTCGACAAGGTTTTTTGTACAGCCAAGGGATACGATGTGTAGTTTATTGCTCATAATTCTTCTTTATATGTTTATATAGTATTTATGCAATTATATCGTATAATCCTTTTATGAAAATAGTAGATGTAATTATTTTAGGTGCAGGGGCTAGTGGGCTCATGTGTGCGGGAAATATTGGGAAGAAAAAATCGGTACTAATAATAGAAGGCAATGATAAAATTGCTAAAAAGCTCAAAGTCTCTGGTGGTGGGAAGTGTAACATCACCAATGTAAGTGTAGAGAGTAAAAACTTTGATGGAGAGAGTGAGCTCGTAAAGAGTGTACTCAAGAAGTTTTCTAAAGAGAATCTGCTGACATTTTTACAACGCAACCGTGTAGAGCTAGAGCTTCGTAAAGAGCGTTATTACTTTTGTCAAACAAGTGCAGATGAGATCATAGATGTGCTT
>WFNM01000026.1 GCA_015488615.1 Sulfurimonas sp. | reverse complement strand
CCCCACTTGAGATAAGCCGCTATGATGACTTCACTGTCACCCTCAGTAGCAAAAGGAAAATCAAGCTCGTGCTTAAGCTCTTTGAAGTTATAGATTTCGCCATTAAAAGAGAGATGAATATTTTGGTGTTTGAGTGGTTGATGAGAGCGTTTGTCTCTATCTTGTATGCTTAAACGCTGGTGTGCGAAAAAGAGTCGCTCACTCTGTACTACACCGCAGTAGTCAGGCCCACGATGACTCATCTTCGCTAGTGCTGCTCGAGTACTCTTGTCATTATACTCGCCGATTATTCCAAATATTGAACACATAATGCAAGTTTATCCGCTTCACACTAAATCTACACTTTTAACTCGTATAATACTCTCAAGAAAGAGAAATACAAGACTTTGAGAGTGTAACTCCTGACTCTCATTATATGTCCATGAAGTTGTAGGACTCTTTCCTGATAAACCCCTTGAAATTCATTGTGGACTGTGTCAATTCCCCTTGTGACACAGTCTACACTCCTTATTGTTTTCGCTCTGTTTTCCTTTCATTTTTCAGAGCTAAAACAAATTACTTATTTCCCTTTAAGCATATACGTCATACAATCATTTTTTTAATTGACCGATGGTCAGTCATTTATATATTTTTAGGAGAACTATGGCGATTATAGTAGATAAAGTTCAAAAGCGAAAAGATATTGCACTCTCTTGTAAGGAGATTTTTTTTCAAAATGGCATAAACGATTTAACTATTTCACAGATTGCAAAGAGTGCTGGAGTAGGAAAAGGCACTATCTATGAGTACTTCAAAAACAAAGAAGATATTATTTTTGAAATAGTAAATATACTCGTAAAAGAGAGAAATATTATAACGAAACAAAAACTCGATGCCCTCTCTACAACAAAAGAGAAAGTGAAACTTTTCTCGCGTTTTTTTTATAGTGATGAAGATATAGAACTGCGTCAACTCTATAAAGAGTTTATCTCTATCTCACTTGTTAACCCTGACTCCGAGATGCTAAGTTTTCAAACAGCATGTTCTAAGGAATACTATACATGGTTTGAATCTATCATCCAAGAGGGTATAACTAAAGGAGAGCTCAAAGAAAATGCCAAAGAGTTCACCAAAGGACTCTTTAGCGTGGGTGAGGGGATGTTTATAAAGAGTAGTGTCACACATATAGTGGATGATTTAGAAAAAGAGTTACATCAGTTTTATGACTCGATGTTTACAATGCTGGAGATACAAAAATGAAAAAAAAGTTACTACTTCTGTTACTACCATTTATGTTAAATGCAGAGAGTCTAAAGTCACTACTGGAGTTTGCAGATAGGGCAAATAATCTTATAGTGGCAAAAGATCTGCAAACACAATCAAAAACAAGTGAGCTAGATTCAAGTAAGAGTGATCTTTACCCAACAGTAGATATAGGTGCTTACTACAAACGCGATGATAAGCCAAATGTGATTCTCCCTGGAACGACTTACTCTGGGTATGCAAAAATTGGCTATGATGTTTATGTAGGTGGGCGAAAAGAGAGCACTATAGAGCAAAAAAAAGGGGCTTTAAAGTCGAGCCAGTTTGATAAAAAGGCAACAAAAAATTCTATAGAATTAGCCATTGTGCAAGATTTTTATAACATCAAAAGTAAAGAAGCATCGCTAAGTGCTAGAGAAGAGGCATCCAAAGCTGTCAAAGCACAACTTACAAGAATGGAAGAGTTTTTAAAAGCCTCTCTTGCAACACAGGATGATGTGGATAGACTCCAGTCTGCTTATGACTCAAATGTCTATGTCATAGAGTCTTTGAAGTTTGGGATACTCTCTTTGAAGAAATCTTTAGAGCTTAAGGTGGGTAAACACATAGAGTCACTTGATGCTTCTATCTTTATGAAGAGTGAGAGTATGGCACAGGAGCTAGACAATATTCGAGCACTTCGAGCAACTAAAGCTTCTGTTATGGATAGAGCTAAGATTATAGAGAGCTATTACTATCCTCAGATTAGAGTTGAAGATACCTATAGTCTTTATGGGTATATGGATAAGCCTAACCTTTCGGGATTTAGCATAAAACAGGTGTCCAATCAAAACCAACTCTTAATGACACTCAACATGAGACTTTATGACTTTGGTACTCTCTCTGAGTCAAAACGCTCAGCACTACTTCAAGCAGATGCACTTGGAGAAGAGATAAAGTATAAAACAAAAGAGCAACATCTTCAGCAGGAGCTAGCACTCCAGAGAATAGTAACTTCAAAACTCAACATAAAATCAGCAAGGAGTGCCCTCAAATCAGCAAAAAGTGCCCTTATAACGATAACTAAAAAATACAACTCTGGTATAGTGGATAATGTTGTCTACCTAGATGCACTGACAGCGAGAACAGAGTCGCAAGCAACTTACAAAACAGCACTCAACAACCTAGAGCTCTCGTATGCTCTGTACTATTACTACAATGCGGATAACTTAAAGGAGTATTTACATGAATAAAATAATTTTAGTGATGATGGGAATGATTGTCTCCCTCAATGCAGCAGAGATATATGCGACTTTTAATGTCGAGGCAACTAAGTCCGTCTCATTAGCATTTGATACTGGTGGAATAGTAGAAAGTGTTCATTTTGATATTGCAGATGATGTACAAAAAGGAGCACTTTTAGCAGTACTCTCAAACAGAGATAAAAAAGCAAAACTAGAGAGTGCAAGGAGTGCTTTAAAGTATGCCAAAAGAGCATACGAACGTAAAGAGAAGGTAAAAAACCTCATAGATGAGGGGAAGTTTGATGCAGTGGCATATAAGTATGAGAATGCACAGACCCAAGTAATGTATCAAGAAGCACTCTATAGTAAAACTTTTTTAAAGGCTCCTTTTGATGGTGTTATCTTCTTTAAGGATGTAGAGGTTGGGGATGCTGTGAGTGGTGTTTCACTCAAGACTATCTATAAAATTCAGTCAAAGCATGCAAGAAAACTCATAGTAGAGTTTGATCAGAAGTATAGAAAGAGTGTCAAAGTAGGAGATATATTTGAGTATAAACTTGAAGGAGATGCTCAGTCTCAGAGTGGTAAAATTTTTAAAGTTTATCCAAGTGCCGATGCAAACAATAGAAAAATACGAGCTGAGGTCAAAGCAAAAGATCTTATAGTCGGACTCTTTGGCGATGGTAAAATCATCACACAAGAGAAGTAGTTTTAGATGTATAAATATGCTATAAAAAGACCCATAACAACACTCATGTATGTGATGACTCTTGTCATCTTTGGACTTATGAGTTTCAAGTCTATGAATGCAGCACTTTTTCCAAATGTTGACTTTCCTATAGTAACGGTAAAAACTATCTACCCTGGTGCAGAGGCTTCTACCATGGAGTCTCAAGTAACAGACAAGATAGAAGAGGCTGTTACAAAAATCGGGGGAGTGGATAGTATCATCTCCTCATCTAGTGAGGGTGTGAGTATCGTAACCGTGAAATTTTTTCTCAAACGCAACATTGATGAAGCGACAAATGATGTACGAGATAAGGTCTCTGCTGTACTCCTCCCTCGTGATGCAAAAACACCACTTGTAAGTAAACTTGACATTGGTGGAGCATCCATCATCAACATCTTTTTAGAGGTCAAAGCGAGTACTCTACAAAACCTTATGCTATTTACTGATGAAAAAGTTAAACCAAAATTACAGAAGATTTTAGGTGTTGGTGGGGTCAATATCATAGGCTATAGAGATAGAGAGATAAAAATCTTTCCAAATCCTACACTCCTTAATAAATACAATATTAGTATTAATGAGCTCAATGATATTATCAAAAGAGAAAATATTAAAATCGGTGGTGGAAAGCTTATAACAGCAAAAAAAGAGTATATCTTAAAGACACTTTCTGATGCGACTAACATCAAACAGATAAGAGATATCATCATAAAAGATGAGATAAGGCTCAAAGATATAGCTACAGTGAAAGATACTCTTAGCGATGCAAAAAGTTATGCTTCGTATGATGGAACGCAGGGAGTTATGCTAGAGATTCAGAAAATTTCAGGGACAAATACCATAGATATTGTCAAGCGAGTTAAAGAGGTAGTGCCAGAGTTACAAAAACTTGCAGGCAAAAGATTTGAGGTAAAAGTACTCAATGACACTTCGCCTTTTATCATCAACTCTTTAGATGATGTTGAGTTTGATCTAATTTATGGGGCATTTTTAGCGGCTATGATTGTCTTTGTATTTTTACGAAATGTGACTATTACCCTTGTTTCAGCACTCTCTATTCCTGCTTCTATTATGGGAACATTTGCGCTCATGAATTATCTAGGCTTTGACCTAAATAAGATGACACTTATTGGGCTTACTCTTGCTATTGGGATTATTATTGATGATGCTATTGTTGTTATCGAAAATATTTATAAAAAGATAGAGTCTGGTATGAGTAGACTTGAAGCAGCACAGGAGGGAACTAAAGAGATGGCGTTTACAATCTTAGCAATCTCTGCGATGCTTTTAGCAGTGTTTATCCCTGTTTCTATGATGAGCGGAATAGTTGGAAAGTTCTTTGAGTCTTTTGCAATGACAGTTTCTTCTGCTATCATCATCTCATACTCTATTGCACTAAGTTTCATCCCTAGTATAAGTGCGAGAGTACTCCATAAGGGAGAGAGCCGTTTTTATACTTTCACAGAACCATTTTTTGTGGGTTTAGAGAAGGGCTATGAAAAGCTCTTGCGTTTTCTTCTACGGTTTAAACTCTTGACACTTCTTCTTGTCTTTGGAATTTTCTTTGCTTCATTGAGTCTTTTTCCAAAAATTGGGATGGATTTTATACCAAAAGAGGACAAATCAGAACTCGAGATAAAGATAAAAGCGAGTGCTGGTATATCACTAGAAGAGATGATAAAGCAGTGTAAAAAAGTAGAAGACGTAGTGCGAGCAGATAAATATGTCCGTTACACTACTCTTAGTATTGGCTACACTGCATCAAGAGAGATACATAAGGCACTCATGTATGTGAAGTTAGTTCCAAAAGATAAACGTTCTCTCTCGCAAGAGCAGGTAACAGAGTCTCTTCGTAAACTTCTTAAGCCCTTTAGTAAAGAGATGTTTATAACTGCAGCTGCTATTCCAAGTATCAAGGGAGCTGGGGCATCTGTACCTTTTCAAATAGTCCTAAAAGCAGAGAGTTTTGCACTCCTTAAAGAGGCAAAAAATAACCTTATAACTTATATGTCTAAGAAAAAAGGTTTTGTGGACATAGATACCAACCTCGATGAAATGAAACCGCAGATAGATATAAACATACTCAGAGACAAAGCTGATCACTATGGTGTAAGTGTTGCAACTATTGCCAAAGCAATAGCGAATGCTTTTTCAAGTGATATAGAGATTTCACACCTAGATGAGAATGGGAAACAGTACAATATCACACTGCGTTTTAATGATGCGAATCGTGTGAGTATAGCGGACATCAAAAAGATGCAAGTTCGTTCGAAAAATGGGAAGCTTATTTATCTCGATGGTCTTGTAAATTTTACAAAGTCTGAGGAGATGAGTTCTATAAACCACTTCGATAGAGAACGCCAGATTACTGTCTATTCTGATCTATTTGGGCTTGATCTTGGGGGCGCTGTGAAGTATGTTGCTAGCGATTTAGACAAGCTCCTTCCTAAGGGTGTAACATACAGATTCACAGGATTTGCTGAAGAAATGGGTAAAACAGCTAAGGCATTTGGATCGGCTATAAGCATGAGTGTTATTTTGATGTTTATCATCTTAGCTATTCTTTATGAGTCACTTGTGCAGCCTGTCATTATTATGGTGGCACTGCCATTGAGTATCATCGGGGTGATGTTAGCTCTGTATCTCTCAGGCTTACAGTTTAGTCTTTTTGTGATGATTGGATTTATGTTACTTATGGGAATGGTCGGAAAAAATGCCGTACTTTTAGTAGACTTCGCAAACACAGCGATGGCAAAAGGGAAAAGTGCTGATGATGCCCTCATAGAAGCAGGAGAGAAGAGACTCCGTCCTATCCTTATGACAACTGTAGCGATGGTGTTTGCCATGCTTCCACTTGCTCTTGGTGATGGGCTAGGAAGTGAAACAAAAGCACCGATGGCTATCTCTGTTATAGGTGGGCTTCTAAGTTCTATGGTGCTTACTCTTTTAGTTGTGCCTGTGATGTACAGACTCATCAATCCACTAGATAGATTTTTAAGAAAGTTTTATGAGGTGAAAGAACATAAGAAGGATGCTTCAAATATGAATTTAACGGAAAAAGCTAACCGTAATATCACTCTCTAGGTAGCCTTGGCTATATCTCACTTCAGAGATAGAGAGTTCTTTTGCTAACTTTTCTATATCTTCTTTAGTGAGATAGTTATAAGTCTCACTCTGTATAGGCTTTTCTGAGTACAGAGCATTAAAGATAAAAGCAACTTTTGAGGAGTTAAAACAGTTTCGTATGAAGAGCTGTGTCTCAAAAGATGTTAACACATTAAGAGCTCCACTGCAAATATAAAAATCTTTAACAGGCAAAGCATCTCTACATATGTCCGCTGAAAGTATCTCTTCACCACTTTTTTGACTTGCTATGGCACACATATCTTTATGTATATCTATTCCGAGATACTCCTTTGGTCGCCTTTTCTTTTTTTCTAAGTATCTATAAAAATCAGCAAAGCCACATCCAGCATCTCCGAGAGTGTAACTACTTAACTCTTCTGGCAAAAGCTTGAGTATCTCAGCGAAACGCACTCTTTGATTCTCTACACTTGCCCAGTTAACACCTCTAGCACTCTCTCCATACATCTCAATAGCAGAGGAGTAAAATTTTTCATTATCTATTTTTGGCATTTTATTTTCCAGAAAGAGATTCTAAAAGTTTTGGCTCAGCAAAATAATCTCCTTGAAAGTACTTGTATTCTAAGGATTTTAACTCTTCTACTTGTTGTTTTGATTGAACAGCTGTAGCTATTATCTTTATATCCATTACCTCACAAAGTATCTCTAAAGAGTGAATCATCCCATAATCTTTTTTATGTAATTCTAAAAGTACACTAGAGGCAATTTTAATATAACTTGGACGTAGTTTTTTAATATACTCAATATTCTCTAATCCACTAAACCTATCAATTCCAAAAGATTGCCCTTGTTCCTCAATCATTTTAGAAAAATCTATATATATATCTAAATTGTTCACAATATCATTTTCTTGACACTCAATATGTAATCTATGAGCATACTGTCTTTTTATCGCTATAAGCTGTTCTCTAAATCTTTGAAAAGAAGAGTTGCTTGTTACACACTCTTTACCGATATTTACAGCTTTTGAGGTTTTGTCTTTACTGAGTAAAGAGAGAGTAATATCGAGTACAGATTTATCAAACTTCTGTATCATTCCTAGTGCATTTATCATTGGAAGGTAGATACCTCCAGAAAGAACACTTCCATCTTTTTCAAGTATACGTAAAAGTGCTTCATCATGAAATACTCCATCTCCTTCAATTTCTATACACTGTTGTTGGGCAATAATTACTTGATTGTTCTGAAGTATCTCTTCAAACTTTTCTCTCCACTCATCTTTACCAAGGTTAGTGAGCATGATCTCAAAATCATTTCTTTGTGCATTTACACTATATACCTGCCCTTGCATCTTTGACTTTTGGAGAGCATAATCAACTCGAGATAAAATTTTTGAAGAGTTTTCATTCCTAAGGATAGAGGTATATCCACTACTTAAGTACAAATCATGATTTTCGATTTTTAATTTCTTTAGACACTCTTTAAACTTCTCATGTACATTAAAGAGTGTCTGCTCTACATTTACCGCCGTGTCAAATAAAATAGCTAATTCATTTTCAGACATACGAACTACTATACCTTTTGAATCAATAGTATTTTGAATATTTTCAATCATACTCATTAAAAGCTCTTTATAAAGTAAATAGTTGTGCTCCGTTTTAAACTTGTTCAAACCATCTATTTGTAACATAGCTATATACATCTCTTTTAATTTAGTATCTTCGGAATCATACATCTCATGTAGTTTAAGCAGTAAGTATTTTTTATTTGGAAGATTTGTTTCTTGATCCTTATAGTTTAAATTTTGATACATTTGAAATGTTTTTACTTCTGAATTATAAATTGCTTCTACTTTTTTGACAATGTGATTCATTGTGTGAGTTAAAAGTTTGAATTCACATATGAAGGAGTGATTATCCTCAAGTATAAACAGATGTTTATCTATAGCATTTGCTTGGTTTTTAATGGCTGTTAAAGATTTTAGTAAAAAATGTACCATAATAAATATAAGAAGTAAACTTACTATACTTATAAGAGCAAAAAATAGAGCGAAGCTTTTAAAATTTTCCCAGAGTTCATAGTAAGCAAAACCTGGGTGCCCTTTTACACTTATTTTTCCTGACATACTCCATCCTAAGGAAATATCACTATTCGCTACACTTATATGTAAGGGTACTAAGTTTATAAACCACTGGGGTACATCTTTAATGATCAATGGTTGCTCTTTTTGTGTAATCAACTTTCCATTAGCATCATAAAGTTTTATATACTCATAATATCCACTATCAAATATTGCATTTATCATCAGCTGTTTTTCAGTGAGTGGTGCATCTCCCCCGATGGAGGATAATGCAAGTCCCAAAGAGTAAGCAGTATCTTGAGTACTGGAGTAGACTTGATTTTCTATGTAGTGCTGCATCATTTTTGTATTAAAGATAAATACTGTGAGTATAAGTGTGAGTATAAGCATTGAAAAACTTAGTAAGAGTAATGTTTTTAATTTCATTCGCCTTCCTTTTTTATTTTTAAAATAAGTTGTGTCCATTTATCTAAATGCATCTGACTTCCAGGGACAACTTTACCTAAACCTCTCTGCTTAGCTAGGTAGATTTTTTCTACATTAAAGTTAAAGATAGGGCGAAGGTCTGTCCTCTGTGTTGCAGGGAGAATATTTTTATTGATATTGTCTAAGATAAGAGGGACTTTTTCATCTGTAGGATAGTAGCTTAGTACCATATGTGACTGCCTATACTTGATAGCTTTTACATAAGTTAAATAAAGCTTTTTAGTTGGAATTCCAAGTTGCATAAGGGTAAAGTACTTCGCGATAACATAGTCTTCACAATCTCCATCTGCCTTACCTAAAAACTCTGTTCGAGAAGCCCAGTAGTCTTCTTTATGCCAGATTTTGAGATCTGACTCAAAATTTATAGCATTAAAAAAATCATTTACTGCTTTTAGCTTTTGGCGTTCTGTTTTAGATTGTTCCTTGTTGAGGAGTTCAATAAGAGAAATAACTCTCTTCTTTGCCTGAAGCCCATACTCTTTTTCTATAGATGTGAGATGTTTTTTGTCTATTGTATATCTACTCGAACTAAGTAATAAAGAAGGAAGTATAAAGAGAATAATAATTTTAAAAATAGTTTGCATGATGAATTATAATACAATTTCATGAAAATATGCTATAATTTTAAAACAATTGAATACTTCAACAAATATTTTTACAGATAATTTATCTACTTAAGAGAGACTCAAATGTTTAGTTTTTTTAAAAAGAAACAAAGTGAACTACTGTACACTACAGACCTTCATTCTCATCTTATCCCAGGTATAGATGATGGTGTTAAAACATTAAATGAGTCAATTGAACTTCTTCAAGCTTTACAAGAACTTGGATTTAAAAAAGTGATAACAACGCCACATGTCAT
>WFNM01000025.1 GCA_015488615.1 Sulfurimonas sp. | reverse complement strand
TCTCTAGCTTATTGGATTTTTTTATCGAAATATTATGTAGATTTTTTGGGAGTGTACCTAAAAACTGTGCACCTTCACCTAAATTATAAATAGTTTGAAACTCTTGTTTTAGAAGTTTTGAACTTAAGTTTATGGTATCAATAGATGATTTGAAGAGTGGAGTAGTTAATACTTTTGTCTGCATATTTCCTGCTACTTCAAAGAGAGTCTCTTTATATACTATGGTACTCTCATTATCTAATCTTTTTTCTATGTTGAGCCTATTATTATAGGAGTGTTCATTAGAGTGTGTTGCACCAGTTTGACTGTTAATAGCTAAATCAAGACCTAAAAGATAAGATGTCTCAACTTTGAGCTTCAGTAGTAGTTGCAATGAAAGAGAACCTACACATGGTGCTGATGGTTTGAGTGAATTTTGCTTATATGTAGTGCCATTTTCAAAAAGATATATTCGTTTCTTATCAAAGAGTGATAGAACTTCTGGAGATGATCGATCTGAGAAAAAACAGAGAGAGTTTTGTAAGTTTTGGAGATTTTTTAGTTTACTAAAGTGAATAGATGCTGCTTCAAAACCATCTAAATGGGTAATAATATCTGGGATAATATTATACTTTTCAAGCAAAGAAAGAGTAGCAGAGAGTGCTACAATAATGAAATTTTCTTGATTTTTTTCTACCCATTCAATGTTTTTTTGCAAGGATGGTCCTGCTGCTAGTAGTAAAAAGGGCTTTTTGTCTGATGATAATGCTGAGAAATCGAGTGAAGCATTTAAAAATTTGTATCTTTCAAACATATATTCTAATGGCTTAAGATACTGAATAAGAAGATGATGATAAAAAAAGAGCTGATGGCTTTGAGAACCAACAGCTATATGAAACTCTTCTCTTTTTTCAGCACTATGACTGAGCATCTGAAAAAATTTGATATAGTGGTTATGATAATATTTCTCTTGTAAAAATTTTTCTGCAGTTGTGACAAATTCATTTTTATTTTCAAAAACAGAAAAAATAAGCTCAGTATTTTTAGCAAGTTCTGCATAGTTTATAGTAAAAAGAGAGAGGCGAAATAGCTCTAAGTCATCTTCAACGATAAGATAAACTTTTGCAGCTATTTTTTTTGCTATAGTCGTGAGGTGTAGACCTAAGCCTGTTCCAAAAAAGATATATTTGTATAGTTTTCTAAGTTGTATATTTTGAGGAGTGTTTTTTTGTGTAAAGTTTATGATTGGGGCAAAGCCACTCATATGGTGTGCGAAAGGCTCATTTGAGAGCTGTTCTTTTACATCTTCATCTGAAATTCTTATAGAGGCAAAACCTTCAAATGTACTCTCTTGCACACCGTACTCAATACTTTGTGCAGCTAATGTAGCATACTTAGTGGATTGTTTTTGGTAAAGATATTTAGCAGTAGATTTTTCTAAAACATCAAAGTTTTCATTTTCATATACAAGTTCATATTTTTCTACATAATACCCATTCGTAACTGCATTATCATAATCAGAGAGTTTAGAAAAAAGGCTAGGGTGATATCTCTCTATGTAGTGAATATTTTGATGAAAATTCTCTGTAATAATTGCATTTATATTTTGCATTGATACCCTATTGTATTTTATAATTGATTTAGCAATTATTATTCCAACCAAAAGCTATTCTTTGATAATTTTGCTATAATATCTTTGCAAGGATAGAAGATGAAACTTAAAAAACTACCAATAGGAATATCAACCTTAAAAACAATATTGCAAGAAGATTATCTCTATGTAGATAAAACATCTTTTGCTCAAGAGCTAATAGAAGAGGGGCAGTACTATTTTCTCTCTCGTCCAAGAAGATTTGGGAAGTCTCTTTTTCTTGATACTCTTAGAACTATATTTGATGGAGATAAGGAGATTTTTAAGGGACTTTATATCCATGAGAATGGGTATGAATTTGTAAAATATCCTGTAGTTCGTATCTCTTTTAATGATGGAGATTTTAAAACCATTGATGAGTTTAAACAGACACTCTATGAAGTACTGAAAATCAACCAAAGAGATTTAGAAGTTACTTGTGATACAGATTTATCTATACGAGGCTGTTTTCGTGAACTCATCTACCAAGCCTATAAAAAGTATAATAAAAAAGTAGTCATCCTAGTAGATGAATATGATAAACCAATTTTAGATAATATAGAAAATCCTGAAGTAGCAAGAGTGATGAGAGATGAGCTTAAGAATTTTTATAGTGTTATAAAAGGTGCAGATGAGTTTTTAAAGTTTGTCTTTATAACAGGAGTGAGTAAATTTTCTAAAGTAAGCCTCTTTAGTGGACTTAATAATATCAATGACATCACTCTTGATAGAAGTTATAGCACTCTATGTGGCTACAGACAAGAAGATCTTGAAACTGTTTTTGCTAAGCATTTAGAGGGTCAAGACTTCACAAAGATAAAGAAGTGGTACAACGGCTATAAGTTCTTAGGAGAAGGTGTCTATAATCCTTTTGATATACTCCTTTTTATTCAAAAAGGGTTTGATTTTAGAAACTATTGGTTCTCAACAGCAACCCCTACCTTTTTGCTTAAACTTATAGAAAAGAACAACTATTTTTTACCAAACCTAGAAAATATCATCAAAGATGATAAGATGCTTGATAGCTTTGATGTGGATTACATAGAGCTTGAGACTTTGATGTGGCAGACTGGGTATTTGACTATAGATAAAACTACTATCAATTACGATGAGACACCAAAATATCATCTATGCATACCAAACCAAGAGGTGAAAATATCACTACTTGGGAGTATTGCTGACTTTATGAGTAAACAACCAAATACAACTATTTTAAAAGGTGAAATTTACGAGTCACTTCTAAATGCTGATTTTCCAGTACTTGAGAAAACCTTCAAATCTCTTTTTGCCTCTATCCCCTACAACCTCTTTACAAACAATAAAATGTATGAGTATGAGGGCTACTATGTGAGTCTCTTTTATGCTTATCTCAAAGCCTTAGGAATAGAGTTAATAGGTGAAGATGTAACAAATAGAGGTCGTATAGATTTAACTATAAAGATGCCAACTTCCATCATCATTATAGAGTTTAAAGTAGATGGAGGTGATGCCCTTGCTCAGATAAAAGAGAAAAAGTACCATGAGAAGTATCTTGACTTGGGCTTACCTATCTATCTTGTTGGTATTGTGTTTGATGCTAAAGAGAGAAATATCTCTGAGATTGAGTTTGAGAGTGTTAAGGATAGCTAACTCAAAAACCTATCCCCAAACTTGAAATCTCTCTTAGCAGCTTTTCCTAAAATATCATTCAAGTACTTAGGATGCATACCATAGCCTGGTCTTACACTCCGTATGTTTTCTTCACTGAGAATCTCACCTTTTTTTATATCTTTAGCTACATAAAGACTACGGCTGAATTGACGAGATTTTTTCTTTTTATCTGTCATACTATAGTTAATTGTTCCAAGTAGCTTTTCGGTATCACGAACGGCCTGTATCATTTGCGAAAACTCTTTTTTATCTAATGAGAACTGAGCATCAGCACCGCCTATAGATTTATCTAGGATAAAATGTTTTTCTATCACTTTTGCACCAAGAGTTGTGGCAACTACAGGTGCTGTCACTCCTAAGGTATGGTCTGAAAAACCACTCACAACATTAAAAGTTTGTGCTAGGTTGGGGATAGTGAGGAGATTAGCATCCTCTAAGGCAGCAGGATAAGCAGAAGTACATTTGAGGAGAATTATATCCTCATTACCCTCACTACGACAGATATCCACTGCATCTTGTATCTCATCTATAGTAGCGATTCCTGTTGAGATAATCATAGGTCTACCTTTGGATGCAGTATAGCGAATAAGCTCATAATCTGTAATCTCAAAAGAGGCAATCTTATAAGCTGATGGCTCGAACTGCTCTAAAAAATCAACTGCAGTTTTATCAAAGGGTGAAGAAAATATATCTATACCTATCTCACGAGCATACTCAAAAAGCTCTTTGTGCCACTCCCAAGGAAGAGCAGCCTCTTTATATAAATCATAAAGATTTTTATCATCCCAAAGTGTCCCACCCTTAATGATAAAATCCTCTTTGTCCGAGTCAAGTGTCAAGGTGTCAGCTGTATAAGTTTGTAGTTTTATCGCATCTGCACCTATTTCTTTAGCAGCTTTTATACTCTCTTTTGCGATCTCTATCTTACTACCA
>WFNM01000024.1 GCA_015488615.1 Sulfurimonas sp. | reverse complement strand
TTTGTTGCCGAACCTTTGATACTGTGTGTCAGACGCTCCATTTGAGGAAAGTCCTCTTTTTTAAAGGCTTCTTCTATTAGAGGGATTTGTATCTCAAGTTGTGGAATGAGTTCTTGAAGAAATTCATTTGCTTCTTCATCTGAGAGACCCATTTCAATAAGACGCACGTGTGTGAAGAGAGGGTAAATACAGTTAGGTAGTTTTTTTGTTTTTTTAGAAACTTCTTTATGTGGTACTTTTGGTGCAAGTTCAACTTTTGGTTTTGAAACCTTAAGAGTAGAGACTTTTTCAACATTAACGTTCTTTTTCTTTTGACGTTTCTGACGCCTTTTCTCTTGATATTTTCTTTCATTGCGTACTTCAAATAGAATAATAGATAGGACAACAAGCACAAAAATAGATAATAAAATAAGCCCTAACATAAGTCACTCCTCTTTCAAACTAAAACGTTAGCTTTATAAACTATATCTTATCTGAGATTATATTAAGATGTATGGGTTTTATTTTTTTTGATATAATTGCGTTAAAAATTGGGTAGAGAATGATTATAGATACACATTGTCACTTAGATGATGAACGATATGATAACGACATAGAAGCTGTATTGCGTAATGCCAAAAATAGTGGAGTTGAAAAGTTCATTATACCAGGTGCGGATCCTAAGACTTTAGAAAGAGCAGTTGCATTAGCTGAAACATATGAAAGTATCTACTTCGCAGTCGGTGTCCACCCTTATGATGCTAAAAATTATGATAAAAGCTATCTTGAAAAATATGTACATCACCCTAAATGTGTCGCTGTTGGAGAGTGTGGACTTGATTATTTTCGTTTACCTGAGACGGATGAAGCAATAGCAGAAGAGAAAAGAATGCAAAAAGAGGTATTTGTAGACCAGATACTTTGGGCAAAAGAACTTAAGAAACCACTTATAGTGCATGTACGTGAGTCAAGTGCTGACTGTTTATTACTTTTAGAAAAATATGCTGGAGCTGAGGGTGGTGTACTGCACTGTTATAATGCAGATGAATCATTACTGAAACTTGCAAAGAAGAACTTTTATTATGGTATTGGAGGGGTATTGACTTTTAAAAATGCACGTAAACTTATCAATGTCTACTCTAAAATCCCAGAGGATAGACTGCTTATAGAGACTGATGCACCTTATTTGACACCACATCCTCACAGAGGTAAGAGAAACGAACCTAGCTATACTACATTTGTTGCAAATAAGATGAGTGAATTGTCAAACTATAGTAGTAGTGAAGTGGCAAATATGAGTACAAAAAATGCTCAAAGACTTTTTGGGATTTAAGATATTGTAATGAAACTATTGTCTAGATTGTACTTAATTACTATAATATTAACATATATGCTTCATGCTTCTTCTTTGGAGAGTAAGTATCCAAGTTACTCCTATGTATTTCATGAATTTGATGTAGATGAATCTTACCTTTATGATGATGATTTTATTCACTTTGTGAAAACCCATGAGAATCAGTTGAAGCGTTTTTATAAACGTTCTTTACTTCGAGGTGAAGAACTTTTACCTATGATTCAGGGGCAATTACTAGACGAGGGTATAAGTGATTTATTTCTCTATCTTTCTATGATAGAATCAGGCTTTTCAACTAACATTGTATCGCCTAAAAAGGCTGTAGGGTTATGGCAGTTTATGCCGGCAACGGCTAAACACTATGATCTTACAGTATGTAACAGCTATGATGAACGTTGCGATGCAATAAGTGCTACTAAGGCAGCCATTAAGTATCTGAATAAGCTTCATAAAGAGTTTGGAAAGTGGTATTTAGCAGCGATGGCATACAACTGCGGTGAAGGGCGTGTGCGTAGAGCCATAAAAAAAGCCGGTAGTGATGAGTTGAGTATTTTAACAAATAGTCATCTAAACTATCTTCCCAAAGAGACTAGAGACTATATCAAAAAAATCTTGCTTGTAGCGATGATAGGAGAGAGTAGTGCCATTGGGTTGGATGATACAATAGAAAGTGAAAATGGATCTATCCAAGTAGAAGTAGATAGTGGTACATCTATAGCAACCGTTGCAAAGCTTATCAATATGGACAAAAAGAGTCTTTTAAATTTGAATCATGCTTTTATTCAGGGGAAAGTACCGAGTAATAGAGCTTTTTATATGTTGACTATACCTATAGAAAAGATTTATGCTTTTTATTTACGGTATGAGCCAGTAAAGAAAGAACAAGAAGTACCAAAATCACATTTGATTACACATAGTGTAAAGTTAGGTGAAACATTGCAGAGTATTGCCAAATTGTATAAAAGTGATATAGATGAGATAAGTAGAGTGAATCATTTGGAATATCCATATATAACAGTAGACAGTTTATTGGTAATACCTGTTAGCGAAGAAATTTTTGAGGAACAGTCTCATTAGAGATTATTATGTTATTTTAGAAAAATTGGGTGTACAGGTTACATTAAGTGAAAATGGACAAGAAGCATTTGATAAATATAAAGAGAATAGTTATGATATTATTTTTATGGATATACAAATGCCTGTTCTGGATGGTGTGGAGTCTACACAAAAAATACTTGCCTACGAGAAAGAGAATGCTTTAGCACATACACCTATTATTGCGCTTACAGCAAATGTAGGGGTTGGAGATAAAGAACGTTATCTTTCTGAAGGCATGGATGATTATGCAACAAAACCTTTAGATATTGAGACATTAAAACGTATGATTACTAAGTATTGTTTTGTGTCGGTATCAAGCGAAGATAAAGAGAAATAAAGAGATAATATCTACCTAAAGATAAATCTAAAGTAGAGGTATTATGCAGAAAACACTATCCTTTGTATTTTTATGTGTTTTCTTTATTTTCACTCTATTTATGTCGGGGTGTTCCCAAAAGCGTCCACA
>WFNM01000023.1 GCA_015488615.1 Sulfurimonas sp. | reverse complement strand
AGCTACTTGAGCTTGGGTATATAAAGAAGTAGAAAAAGTATTTTTAAGTAAAAGAGTTTTGAATAAAAAGTGCTAGAATAGCTAAAAGAAAGATTGATCCAGCCTTGTTGAAGAGCTTGTTTGCAAGTATAAATAGCAGTGCGACGGATGCAGCACTTAATATGATAAGATCAAAACTACTCTCATGAAGGTTGATTGTAAGGGGGTGTATAAGTGCTGAGCCTCCAAGAACCATAGAAAAGTTTGCAACATTTGATCCGATGATATTACCAATACTCATGTCTGCATTTCCTTTCTTAATAGCGACTAGAGAGACTACTAACTCAGGTAGTGATGTACCAAGAGAGATAAGAAATAATCCTATAATCCACTCACTTACACCAAGTTGGTGTGCTATATTTGTTCCACTCTCTATAACAAAGTTTGCTCCCCCTAGTGTAAAAACAAAACCAATGCTTAAAAGCACAATAGTTTTTCTCCAGTTAAATTTCTCAGTAAGAGAGTCATCTATCTCATCCTCTAAGTCCTCTTTTGAACTTGTAAATAAGAAGAAGAGATAAGAGACCATAATAAACAAAAATATTACAGCGTCCACTCTTCCAATAACACCATCTTGAATCATAACTAAAAAAATTACAAGTGGTATAATAACCCAAGCACTATCAAGTCTAAAGAGATCACGTTCAGGATTCATAGACTTAGCGATAAGGAAGACTATCCCCAAGACTAAGGTGATGTTAAAGACAACACTTCCAATGACATTAGCTACGGCCATGTCACTTTTACCTTGACTCGCAGCCATCATAGAAGCTGCCATTTCAGGGAGACTCGTTCCAAATGCGACTAAAGTTGCTCCAATTACGAAGTGAGAAATATTAAAATGCAAAGCAATTCGCTCAGACTCTTTAATAATAAAATCAGCACCATATATAAGTGCTGCCATTGCTACTATAAAAATCATATAATCCATTACTATCCTTCTGTTCTTACTATTAAGCTTTTTGGTAAGTTGAACTGCTCAATAAGTTTCTTCTCTTCTTCTCTCATCTCACCACTATCTACTTCATGGTCAAAGCCAAGTAGATGGAGAAGTCCATGTATAAAGAGTAGTGTATATTCATCTTGTTGGCTATGTCCTAGCTCTTTTGATTTAGACTCTACAAACTCTTGCGCGATAACTATACTTCCTAGTGGAGTCATTGGCATATCTTCATAGGGAAAACTAAGTACATCAGTAGGTTTATCTATACCTCTATGCACTGCATTTATCTCTTGGATTTCATCATTTGTCGTGATTATAAGCTCTATCTCTTTGGCTGTAAGAGTCTTCGCAATAGCATTTAAAAGGGATTCTTCAATCTGAAGTGAGGTTCTGTTATCTAGTTCAATCATAACGCGAATTATATCGAACTAGACTTAATACTCTTTAGGCAGTGAGGTTAAGCTTACTGCCCATACCTGTTTTTTGAGCCGTAACTTGTTGAGACTGCTCACTAGCACTCTCTAATATTTTAAGAACTTGTTGTGCTTGTACATCTTGTGCTTTTTTTTGAACTTCAACACCAATAGTCGAAGCATTTGTAGATCCTGAAACTTCCATATGATATCCTTTTTTCTTATATTATATATTGTAGTATCACTTTGTTTTAAAGAAGGTTAAAAAATTATGTTAAAATTGCTTTATGAAAATAATAAATAAAAAAATAGCAGTTTGTATTATGAGTGGTGGGATGGACTCTACTCTTAGTGCATATATGATGCAAGATCGAGGCTATGATATCATAGCGGTTCATTTTAACTATGACCAAAGAACGCAAACTAAAGAGCTAGAGTGTTTTCACAATGTTTGTGATGCACTAGAGGTTAAAGAAAAATATGTCTTAGACTTAGACTTTTTTAAACAGCTTGGAGCGTCTGCACTCACTGATAAAAGTATAGAAGTGCCAACTGAAGGAGTAGAAGAGGGTGTTCCTATAACTTATGTTCCTTTTCGTAATGGCATTTTCCTTTCTATGGCAGCTGCTATTGCAGAAAAAGAGGGTGCAGAACTGATAAGCATCGGAGTTGTCCAAGAAGATAGTAGTGGGTATCCTGATTGTCGAGAGAGCTACATCCACTCGATGCAAAACGCGATAAACCTCGGCACGAAAGATGAGACAAACATTATTATAGACATGCCACTCGTGCATCTCATGAAGTCTGAAATAGTGGCTAAAGCACTTGAACTTAAAGTGCCACTAGAGCTTACTTGGTCTTGTTACCAGAGTGAATATGCTGCTTGTGGCGTTTGTGATAGTTGTAGACTGCGTTTAAATGGGTTTCGTAAAGCTGGAGTAACTGATCCGATAAAATATGTGTAATATTAAACAATATAAAGAGTATAAACTCTCTGTAATTATCAATAAAAAGCTAAAACATAGTTATCTAAGTGTCACAAAAGAGGGTACCGTAAAAATCAAAACACCTTCAAATTCAGAGCAATTTATACACTCCTTTATAGATGATAAAGAGCAGTGGATACAAAAACAATTAAGAAAAATAGAGAATTGTATTGAGCTTAGTCCAATACAACTGCATAGTATAGAGTCTGTAAAAAATAGAGTTGCATATTTTGCTCAGCTAATGTCTCTACACTATGAACAGCTAAAGTTTAGAAAGATGAAAAGAAGATGGGGTTCTTGTAATTCTACTGGTGTGATAACACTCAACAAAGCACTTTTTTTTGTAGAAGATCAACTTTTAGACTATGTTATCGTACATGAACTTGCACATCTCCAATATATGAACCACTCAAAAAAGTTTCATGCTTTTGTAGCACACTATCTTCCAAAAGAACAAGAATATAGAAAAGCATTACAAGAGATAAGACTTACTTGACAAGATAGTTTTTATGATACTTACTTGAAGGTGACCACATCATCCAGCCATTTGTATTGAGCTGCTCTGTTGCTCGTATCTGTTCTTGTATCTCAAATTTTTGATAGGGTCTTCTCTTTTGAGTATAGTCTTTAAAGTACTGTAACCAAGGGCGAACTCTTGTAATATCAACTCTATTTTTAATATTTTTAAGGCTTCTATAGATAACACTGTAAGGATGATCCGCTGGATTTTTAAAGTGAAAAGAGCCTGAAGCAAATCCAGATGGATAGAGCATAGGTGCTATATAGTCAGAGTGTTCTACAAGTGAGAGCAGCATCTGCCCAATATTGTTGTCATCTTTTTTACTCCATAAAATATTACCATAAGTGTTTACTGATATAAAAACACCATAAGGCTGTAGTCTCTCTTTTGCACTATCTAAAAAGCTTTCTATCGCCTTCACCCGGTTTTTTTGAGTGTTTTCTTTTGAAAAATGAAGCCCTTTTTTTGCAGGAAAACGGATATAGTCAAAGTTAATCTCATCAAAACCAACTTTTGCAGCCTCTTCCGCGATAGAAATAGTATAGTTATGCGCACGAACATCAAAAGGATCTACCCATGCCATTTTGTCGTGATTTTTCCAGATTGAGCCATTACTATCGCGTTTAAGAGCATAGTCTGGGTTATGGGAAGCTTGAAGTTCATCTTTAAAAGTTACTATACGAGCGATAGTGTAAATATTGTGTTTTTTCATCTCTGCTATAAACTTTTGGATATTACGATTTGTTCTATGCTTCTGTGCACCGTAAGAGTTTGCTTGTTTAAAACCTGTAAGGAAAGAAGTTGAGCCAAACTCATTTTTTACATCCATAACTACAGCATTAGCTTGAGTATTATCAATAAGTTTTAGAATATTTTTGAGTGTTCTTGAGTTATTACTTGCTCCCCAAAAAGTAAGATAAAGAGCTTTTACTTTTATCGCTTGAAGTTTGAACTTCTTTTGCATGCTGTTTATATCTATTACTAAAGGTCTGTAACCATAAGCTTTTACATGAAGAGTCGAAGAGTTGTTTTCTATACTAAAAGAACCATCAGAATCACTAGTCGTGGTGATATTACCATCGATTATGAGTGCATTATTTATAGGTTGGGTACTATTATTATCTAATAAAACACCACTAAAAGAGGCTAGTAAAAAACTAGGGAGAAAAAGAGAGAAAAAAGAGAGTTTATTCAAAAGATGCCCATATATTTGATTTTTGAAATAATACAGTAAAAAGATAAACTTTATACTATTTATCGTTCATTGAGAAAATTTCGTAAACCTACATCACTCCATGCCTCTGAAAGGTCTAAATATTTTTTTATACTTGCATAAACTTTTGCAAAATCTTCATTTTTACTACTTAACTCGGTTACAACTTCTACAAGAGCTTTTTTTCCAGCATTATTTACATCCTCTGGAAATTTTGAAAGTATTACACCTAAACCTTTAAGTTTTTGCAAGGCATAGATATTATCATGATGAAACTCTGAACTTATATTTGCATTCATCTCAGAGGAACAGACTTCTATAATAGACTGATGCTCGAAAGCGAGTTTAGAAAAAGAGAGTTTGTTAAATGTTAATTCCAAAACAGAACCAGGCTCATGCCAACCAGAATAGTAGTAAGGCGCAACCTTATAAAATCCCATCTTGATATCAAGTGCAGGACCAACCCACTCTGTAGCATCAATAACCCCGCGTTCAAGTGAAGTGTATATCTCTCCAGCAGGTAAAAGTATAGGATTTACTCCCATCTTTGAGAATACTTCGCCTCCTAAGCCAGGTATACGCATCTTTAATCCTTGCATATCTGCAAGAGAGTTGATAGGTTTTCTAAACCATCCTCCCATCTGGATATTTGTATTTCCCCCTAAAAATGGGTGTAAGTTATACTTTGCATACTGCTCTCTCCAAAGTCCTAACCCATCACCAAAAATCATCCACGAGTTAATTTCTTCAGCCGTAAGACCAAATGGCATACCACTATAAAGAGAAAATGCAGAGTTTTTTCCTTTCCAGTAATAGGGTCCAGAGTGAAAGGCATCTATCTGCCCGCTAGAACAAGCATCAAAGACAGCTAATGCAGGAACAAGTACATTTTTTGGATAAATTTTTATCTCTAAACTCCCACCACTAACATCTTTTACACGTTGAGCAAACTTCTCAACACCAGTTCCCATGATAGGAAAGTGTGCAGGCCATGAAGTAGCTAATTTAATGACTGTCTTTTTATTACGGTTTATATTTATATGCTTTTGCTCATAAGATTTTTGTGGATGTTTAGAGTAGTCTATAGCTTGACGGTTACTATCGTTACATCCGTTAAGAGCAAGAGCTGCCCCACTTGTTGTCGCTGTAGTTAAGAAGGTTCTGCGGTTCATAAATTAATCCTTATGCTATATCAAAAAGTGTAAGTTGTGTCTGTGCGACTAAAGGTTTAGCAAGTAGAGATTTATCTACTCCCACAATAAGTGCAAAATGAAAATGGTTATTGTGTAAGATATTGAGTATCTCATTTTGACTTTTATAGAGCACTACATTTTCTCTGTTTTTTATTTTATCCACTATGTTTGAGTGAGAGGAGGGGAGGATATAAAGTGTTTTTGCCCATGTGACCTCGCGTTCTAGAAACAGCACCTCAGACTCTATTAGCTCACTGCTTTTCTCAAAGATAAGTACTTTATCACTTGTCCCAAACTCTTTTATTTCAAACTTTTTGTTGGTAAATACCGCTTCAAAATGATCAATAGGCATAAATTTTTTAAGTCTATAGTTAATGTCTAAGTGTTTAAAAAGATGCAGAAGTATCTCTAAGTAGGGAATAAAAAAAGGCGAAATAAGTTGGCGTTCATAAAAAACATCGTTATAGATAAATGAAGTTTCAAAAAGAGTTTGCTCTATGATGTTAACATGTTTATAAGCTCGATCAGAGAGTTCTATAATATTTGTAAAGATCTCTTTATCACAGAGAGTAGGGCAAAAGAGTACAGTTGTGCCCTCTCCAATATCCCATAATTGTTTACTCAGAGTCTGAATATCTCCTAAAACAGCGATAAAAGTTTGCTCTGTGATAACCTGAAGAGCGAGTTTTAAAACTATCTCATTTGTCTCATAAGCTTTGATATTTTTGTCTATAAGTCGAAAACGCAGGAGGCGTTTAAGTGCATCTTCTATACTTGACACTTTGATCCAAGCGATTTCACTATCACTGATCTGTGTTGGTTTTGAGAAGATGATGCCGTAAGCACCATTAAGGATAGCTTCTTCTATACTTGTCTCATCAAACGCCATAAAAAGATCACCACGTTTAACTACTTTTGCTTCAAAGACAACATTGGTAAATATTTTTACAAAAGGTTCATTTACTAAAGAACCTCGTGTAAGTGCAAGAACATTTTCAAGTCTCATCCAATCGGTGTGCCTGCCTTTTTAGGTTTTTCTGGTCTCACTAAACAGAGACCATCTTCATCTTTAGCAGCAAGAAGCATTCCCTCACTCATAATACCCATAAGTTTTGCAGGTTTGAGGTTTGCTACTACACATACTTGTGTTCCTACAAGAGTTTCTGCAGGGTATGACTCACGGATTCCAGCAACTATTTGGCGAGTGTCATTTTCTCCAAGGCTAACTTTTAACTTGAGAAGTTTTTTACTCTTTGGTACTTCCTCAGATTCAAGAACAGTTCCCACCTTGAGAGATGTTTCAAAAAATTGTCCTATCTCTATAAGGTTGTCATCAAAACTTGCTTCTGAGTCAAATTTCTCTTTTTTCTTAGAAGTTTTTATCTGCTCTTTTGGAGGGTTTGGCTCTGATTTTGGAGCTTCTTGCATAAGTGGCTCTTCAACGCGAGGAAAGAGAGGTGGCACTTTTTTAATATTAAATAGTTTTAGAAGTTTTTTATCTATCACAAGTTCATTATAACTTGCATTGTTTATCTCAAAGTTTAAAGCATCAGCAATAGTCGCTGTAGTTTTAGGCATAACAGGAGAGAGCATGATAGCCGCTTTTGCTAAGATATTTGCAACAAGTGCAACCGTAGCTAAAGCTTGATCTGCTTCATCATTTTTTATCTTTACCCATGGTTCATGCTCTGTTATAGCCGTGTTACCGATGGAAAATAGTCTCCATAACTCTTCAAGATATCT
>WFNM01000022.1 GCA_015488615.1 Sulfurimonas sp. | reverse complement strand
ATCTGGCACAAGCTCTTGTACCCGTTTAAGTAATTCTGCATCGCCTAAAAGATTTGGTGCTTCTACATTGTTTGCAGCAGTTGCATCAATACCAAGTTTTCCACCCACTAAAGTCTCATCAGAAGAGTGATCAAGTGCATCCAAAATTCCTGATGTAATAAACATAGACTTTGGAGTAAAACGATTGAGAACATAAGTAGCAAAGACTTCGTAGTTGTCTAAACTTGGAGCCTTCTCATCCACAAAAATTGCATGTTTTACAAAACTCATCTGTCCTGCTCCCCAAAAAGCATGCATAAACTGTTTTGCATGCCCTTTGTACAGTGGTTGCATCTTTGCAAGTATGAGGTTATGAAATCCTGCATTTTCTGGCATATGGTAGTCTAGTAAGTCTGGAACAGTCGTCTTTAAGAGTGGAAAAAATATTTTGCCAGTTGCCCAACCCATATACTTATCTTCAAGTGGTGGTTTTCCCACAACTGTTGCTAAAAATATAGGCTCTTTTTTTGTAGTAATAGCACTTACTTCCATCACAGGGTAAGGTTCTTCTAATGTATAATAACCAGTATGATCACCAAAAGGACCTTCAACTTTCATAATGTCAGTATCTACCCAACCCTCAATAACATAATCCACATCTTTTGGGATATAGAGATCATTTGTCAAAGACTTTACAAGTTGTGCTGGTTTTTTTGTGATAAGTCCATACATAAGTAGTTCATTCACACCATAAGGGAGGGGAGCTGTAGCACACCAAGTATAGAGTGGATCGCCACCTATAGCTACAGTTACTGGCATCTTTTTTCCAGCTTTTTGATACTGATCAAAGAAGTGAGAACTATCCTTATGTATCTGCCAGTGCATTCCTAGATGCTTTTTATCATAAACTTGAAGTCTGTACATACCAAGATTTACCATCTCACCATCAAGACTATGAGTGTAAACTTGTCCCATAGTGATAAAAGGACCACCATCTTGCTCCCAAGTTGTAAGAACAGGAAGTTTTGTTAAGTCAACATCATTCTCCAAATATTTAACAGCCTGACAAGCACCCTCACCTTTGAGTCTTTTTGGAAATATATTTTTAAGAGAAAAAAGCTCTTTTGCCATAACTACCTTGTCTATAAGTCCTGCTGGTGGTTTCATGTGTAAAAGATTTGTTATTTCATCAGCTACAGATTCTATAGTGCGGCCAAAAAGAAGTTCACAACGTTTATAAGAGCCAAATACATTCATAAGAATGGGTTCATTAAATTTTTTATTTGATCTATTATCTACTACATTTGTAAACAAAATAGCCTTACCGCCATCTTCTTTTTTTACTTCTGCATAGGCTAAATGTGGGATTTCTAAATAAATATCTAAGGGAGTATCTATTACACGAAGTTCATCATGCTTTTTAAGGAGTTGTATTGTTTTTTTCATGTAAGTTTACTTCTAAATTAAATTTGGCAAATTATAGCATAAGAGTATTTAACTATGCCCTTTTACTTATAGATAACCCTATTTCTACCGTTCTTTTTAGCTTCATAAAGTGCATCATCAACTCTTTTAAACCATCTAATTTGTGTATCTCCATCTCTAAGTTGTGAAACACCACAAGATATTGTAATTTGATCTATATCTTCAAAATCTATCTCGGAAATTTTTCGATTCACTTTTTGAGCAACTGCAAAAGCTTCCTTTTTTTCTGTATTTATTAGGAGAAGAGCAAACTCTTCACCTCCCCATCTTGCAACTATATCTGTACTACGAACACTCTCTTTAAGTGTAGTTGCTATTTTCTGCAAAACACTATCACCTACTAAATGTCCATAAGTATCATTGACTTTTTTAAAAAAATCTATATCACAGATAACCAAAGAAACACTCTGTCTTTCTCTTTGATATCTCTCTATTTCTAACATAGAGTACTCATTTAACTTATACCTATTAAAAAGCTGTGTCAGAGAATCCTTGAGTGCCATCTCTCTCATTTGAAGTTCTGCTTCTTTTAACTCTGTCACATCACTAGAAACACTAACAATAACCTCTTGAGAGTTGAAAAATCCATACTGTGTTACATTATGTACATAATGAGTTTTTCCTTGAGAATCTTCTAAAGGAACTACACTACTAAAAAAACCTTTCTCATCTAAATTTTTTATAATTAAATCAATAGTATACCTTGACATATTTTTATTTACTTCAAAAATATTTTTGCCTATTATTGCTTCAAGTGTACTATTGTTAGTGCGAGTAAGTGTTTTTTTATTTGCATAAAGATATTTTAATGTTTTTGGGGCAAAAATAGCAATAGAATCATGAGAATTTTCAATAATAAACTTAAACTCATCACTCTTCATTTTTGCTAAAAAGAGCCTACGTGTTGACTTCTCTATCATGTATCCAGATAGAGCACTCACTATAGCAGTAAAAATGCTTGCATAGAGTGCCATAAATATATCTATAAAAGAAAGTCCCATAAAAATTGCTAACAATAGAAATATAGAGGTAATACTTAAATAGATAAGGAGTGCAAGAGAAAAACCTACTCCATACATTGTAAATATCGCAATAATTGGAATAATCAGATCCACTTGAAAAGTAGCCCTATCATTTGTTGTAAATGTATAAAAAAGTGCTGGGCCTAATCCAGTAATTAGGGCAGCAAAAAAAAGAATTTGATATTGATATTTTTCTAAAAGATTTTTTTTTGCAAAAAATATGAGAAAAAGAGGTCCAGAAATACTAAATAAAACAACTTCTAGTAATAATAGTGCTTCATTCTTGATAAGGATATAAGTTAAAGGTGCATATAAAAAGTACAATATAATTGCTATCTTCGCAACTAAAATATTCTGCTCTTTATGCTCAGCAATAAAGTTTTTTTGATATCTTTTCTCTACTTCTATATCTTTAAAACTAAGGCCAAAAAAAGTATTTAAAAAAGAGAGAAATGTTTTCATAAAATTATTTAGTCCTATTTAAAATAAAAGGTATTATACAAGGACATTTCTTAAATAATAATTTTTATTATTAAAAATTACAATCTTTGTGGCATTTCATCCTTAAATGCTATTTTTTCAGCATCCTTAAGGAGTTCTAGTGCTCCATTTTTTATCATTTTTTCTGCAAGCAGTGAGCCAACATTCCTTGAGTCAATTATTTTTACTACACGCTTTTCGTGCATAACATTTGTTCCATCAGGAAAGCCAAGCATTACTCTAAATGTCACTTCATCATTATTTATCACTGCATTACAAGCAACTGGAGCAGAACATCCAGCTCCTATCTTAGAGATAAAGTTACGTTCTATCTGTGTACAGATATAAGTGTTTTCATCTTTAAGAGATTCTGCTATTTCACGGATTTTATCATTTCCCTTTACTATTTCTATACCAAGAGAGGCTTGACCCATAGGCGGTATCATCATATCAAGAGAAAGCTTTTCAGTAAAAGGAATATCCTTTAAAAGATCAAGTCTATACAGACCGATGTATGCGAGTATAATAGCATCATACTGACCCTCAGCAAGTTTTCTTAGGCGAGTATTCACATTACCACGAAGATCTTTTACTTTGAGGTCTGGACGTTGTTGCAAAAGTTGCATACGTCTACGAAGACTTGTTGTCCCAACAATAGCACCCTCTGGAAGTACATCAAGAGAACTATACTTATGAGAGAGAAAAACATCACTCTGGTCTTGGCGTTTTGTGACCGCCACAAGTTCTAAACCTTCAGGTATATATGTTGGGACATCTTTAAGACTATGCACAGCAATATCTGCATTTCCAGCAAGCATTTCATCCTCTAACTCTTTAGTAAAGTGACCCTTTCCACCGATAAGAGCAAGTGGTTTATCAAGAACCTTATCACCATTACTTACTATCTTGTTAAGAACTACTTCTACTTCAGGAAAACTACTCTCAATTCTTTCTTTTACATGGTATGCTTGCCAAAGAGCTAGGTCTGAAACACGTGTTGCAATAGTAACTATCATACTATTTGATACTCTTATAAAGTTTTCTTGTTTTATCAATTTTTCCATCTACATATATAGTTGGTGTTCCACCTATAAAAACACTTTTTGCTGCTTCCTCATCATCTACTATTTGCTTATTTACAGATGATGCCATTATCTCTTTTTTAGTAACATGTGCACCTGTCACCCTATTGAATTCAGCAAGAATTTTCTCAACATTTTTTTCACGAGGATTAATTTTCATCTTGTACATATTGATACTAACATCTTTCACACCCTGACGCTCAGCAACAACTGCCGCACGAGTAACAACAGCCGATGCGGGATGTATACGGATAAGGGGAAAGTGATAATAGTAAACAGCAAACTTATTAGGATACTTTTTCATATAAGCAAGTGCAGCTGGTGCAAATTCTTTACAAAATGGACATAGAGGATCAGAGAAGATAGCAATATGGTGTTTTGCATCTGCATGACCATAGACTAAATTTTCTTTCTTATAGTACTTTTTTTGAAAGTCAGGCTTTACCATATCTGTAAAACTTTCACCGGTCTTCATATCTATTAACTCTTTAGAGATAACTGTTCCATTAGAGAACCAAATCATTTTTTGCTTTATTATCTCTTTTGGCTTATTTTTTAAGGCAGCTTCTACATCCACTACATAACTACTCCATCCTTTGAGATTATTAAGTGGTTTTTCACTAACTACTTTTACTTCTAAATTTATAATTTTTGGATTATCACCAAACTCATTTTCTAAATAGTTCTCTATCTTTTCCCCTGTAGTACTCGCGTTTGCAAGACTACTTAATAGTAGCGTTGTCGCTAATAATTTCCACATCAATAACATCTGAATCCTTTTTTAAATTATTTTGATTATTGTAATTTGTATTACAATTTCCTGATTTTACATTATAACGGTTAACCAACATACTCGTAAAAACACTAAACTGCATCAGTATTCCTAAAATATCTGTCAAAAACCCTGGAACTATTAAAAGAATAGCACCAAAAAATGTAAATAGGTTTAAACGCTGAAACTGCTCTAGATCTATACAGTTATAAGATACTGCTGTCATATTTTCAAAAAGTGTTTTACGAAAATTAACTAATATCGCTATTCCAACAAGAGCACTTGCTATTATCTCAAAAAAAGTAGCAAGTCCTCCTATAGCTGAAGATATTTGAACACTAATAAGAACTTCTAAAAGAAGATATACAAAAAAATATATCATTTCTTCGCATATTCCATAATTTCTGCTAAAACATTTTCTACACTTACAGCAGTTTTCTCAGTTGTACAACGCTCATAAATCTGAACATTTCCATTTACAAGCTCTTTACCAATGATTATAGTATAAGGAAAACCGATAAGCTCTGCATCTTTCATCTTAAAGCCAAAACGCTCTTTTCTATCATCAAGCATTACTTCTACATTCGCTTCTTGAAGATCACTATAGAGTTTTTCACCAAGGGCCATTTGCTCTGCATCTTTGATGTTACTCACCATAATATTTATCATATATGGTGCTGTCGCTTTTGTCCAAATACAACCATTTTCATCATGGTGTTGCTCAATCACAGAGGCCACTAAACGCGAGATACCCATACCGTATGTTCCCATGATAAATGGCTGTGCCTTTCCATTTTCATCAAGATACTCAGCTTTTAGCGCTTTAGAGTATGTAGTCCCAAGTTTAAAGATATGTCCCACTTCTATACCCTTAGTAAAACTAAGTTCACCATCACAGTGAGGACAGCTATCGCCTTCGTTTACTTCAGCTATATCAGCAAAATAGGCCACTTCACTGATAACACTCAGATCAACCCCAATAAAGTGATAATCTTCTTCATTTGCGCCACAAATCATATTTGCTGCATTTTTAAGAGAAATATCAATAACATGCTTTGCCTTATCTTGATCGAGCGGGCCAATAAAACCAGGAATAATGCCTACTGCTAAAAGTTCTTCTTCACTAGCATCTACGATATCTATAGCTTCTGTTGCATTTATAGCTTTTACCTCTTGAAGAGTATCACACCCACGAAGAAAGAAAAGTACTATCTCTTCACTATCATCATAAATCACTTTTTTTGCTACAGTTTTGACAGTATAATAAGGGTCTACTTTAAAAAATGCTGCTAAATCATCTATGCTCTTTATATCTGGTGTTTGAAACTTGTTAAATGTAGCTTCTGGAGCTTCTGGTATCTCTTTTCTCTCAGCACGAGTAGCAGCTTCTATGTTTGCCCCATACTCACACTTTGAACACACGGCAATAGTATCTTCTCCGCTATCTGCAATGACCATTAGCTCTTTACTCTCACTTCCACCGATAGCACCACTATCAGCTTCTACTACACGGTAGTCAAGACCTAAACGAGAAAGAATTCTTTTATATGCTACTTCCATAACATCAAACTCACGGTCAAGATCTTCAGTCGAAGAGTGAAAAGAGTAGCCATCTTTCATGATAAACTCACGCCCACGCATAAGTCCAAAACGCGGTCTTGCTTCATCACGAAACTTTGTTTTTATCTGGTAAAGATTTACCGGAAGATTTTTATACGAGGTAATACGGTTACGTACAAAATCAACCATCATCTCTTCATTTGTTGGAGCAAGAACAAACTGAGTCTCTTTTCTATCTTTAAAACGAAGCAGCTCTTTACCAAACTTCTCAATACGTCCACTCTCTTCCCAAAGAGATGCAGGTGTCACAAATGAGAGTTCTACCTCTTGTGCTCCCACCTTAGTCATCTCTTCGTTAACAATATTTTCTATCTTTTTTATCACTCTTTTTGCTAAAGGCATGTAGTTATAAAGCCCTGCTGCACTCTGTGTTACAAACCCTGCACGAGAGAGAAAGATATGAGATGCTAACTGTGCATCAGAGGGTGCTTCTTTTGATGTTGGTATAAATGCCTGTGTTCTTCTCATAATAATCCTTAGTTTTTTTCTTTAACTAGTGAAGCCATAGCTCCACTTATAAGTTCAGTATGTGTATCTTCTGAACCTAAGCGCATCTTTGCTGTTACATCATGTAAAAAACGTTTAAGTACTTGTTCGCACATCTTTTTTGCCTCTTCTTCATACTCTTTAGGAATATAACCAGCTTTTATAACACGGCTACTCTCATCCTCAGCAGCTTTCTCTGCACGAGTGTAAATCTCTTTTATAAGAGGCTCTATATCTTGCGTGTTAAGCCACTCAAAAAACTCAATAATACCACGACCGATGATGCCATGAGCCGCACGAGCTGCATCTTGACGAGCAGAGAGGTTTTCATCAACTATAGTTTTCAAATCATCTATTACAAAAAGGTGAATACGTTCACCCTTATTGTAGTTAATATCACGAGGAAGAGCTAAGTCAAACCAGTATCTATCAAAATCACATGCTTCTATTATTTCATCAGTAATTATAGGTTCATAGGATGAAGTAGCAGTATATAAAATCTCAAATTCATTTATCACACGAGAGAGTTCACTAAAAGAAATAGTCTTTGCCCCACATTCCTTAGCCAAATCCTCTGCCTTATGTGCTGTTCTATTCATGATGTATACATCAGCACCAGCACTCACAAGGTGCTTCGCTGTGATTTCACTCATCTCACCAACACCTATGATAAGTGCCTTTTTTCCATGAATATCATCAACTAAAGATTTCATTTTGTTAACAGCTACACTTGCCATAGAGACAGGTTTTGAGGAAATATCCGTTGCGTTTCTTACATTTGCTGCTGATTTAAATGCAAACTTCATCGCACGAGCAAGTTTTTTTCCACAGAAGTGATTGTCATAAGCAAAACGAAAAGCATCTTTAAGCTGTCCTACTATCTGTGTTTCACCTATAACCATAGAGTCTAGGGATGCAGCAACTGAGAAAAGATGGTGGATAGCTGAACTATCATCAAAGATATCGGCACGACCCTCTAACTCTTCAACACTTATACCTGAACGTTTTGAAAGCATACTAAAAATATGTGCTGTCGCTTGAGGAATATCTAAACAGTTACACATTACCTCCATACGGTTACAAGTAGAAAAAAGTATAGCTTCTGAAATAGTAGGTGAATCAAGAAGAACACTTAAACAACCACGTTTACTCTCATCATCAGGATAAGAGAGCTTTTCGCGAATTTCTAAGGTCGCATTTTTATGTGTAAAACTTATATTTAAATAATGCATATTAATAACTTCTTTGTATCATAGTATCTAAAATCAGAACAAGTGTAGGATCTTCACCCATCGTATTTTGTGCCTCTTTTGAAAGCTTTTGTGCAAGAGTAAAAGACTTTTCAATGGTATTAAACTCTTTCATCTTCTCTTTTATCCATGCAGTCTCTTCTTTGGAAATTTTCTTAGCATGAGACTCAGTTAAACGTTGTTTATCATCTTTATCAAGTGCTTCGTAAAGATAGATATACGGAAGAGTGCATTTTCCCTCTACATAGTCATTCATCGCTGGTTTCCCTAGCTTTTCTTGGGTAGAGGTAATATCTAAAATATCATCGATAATCTGAAAAGAGAGACCTAAATTTCTTCCATAAAGAGCATAAGCTTCAGCATCTTTACCAGCTAATATTGCTGCTGCTTTTGCCGCTGCTTCAATGAGAGTAGCAGTTTTAAGGTAAAGCATATCAAGATAAAGTGCTTCGTTGGCATTAAATGACTCTGCCATCTTCACATCCATCATCTCACCCTTTGAGAGTTCCGTAACAGAAGCAGCTATGGTCTTTGCTACATCTTTATCAAATGCAACTAACTCCGTAAAAGCCTTCGAGTAAAGAATATCGCCAAGCATAACAGCGACCTTACTTCCCTCACTCGCGTTTACAGACTCCACACCACGACGAGTCATGGCTTCATCTATAACATCATCATGGAGAAGGCTTGCTGCATGAATAAGCTCTACTATAGCAGCTAAGAGTGGTGCATCGTTATGTTCCGCTGCTATCTTCAGTATAAGCTTTGCACGTAGACGTTTACCACCGCTAAGCTTGTTAAAAAGTTGTGTTACTTCTTCGTAATCACACTCATTGATAAGTCTTGCTATTTCGTTTTCAACTCTTTGCATCTCTTCTCTTTTCTCTCTTTACTTTTGTATTGTCTTTTTTATACGTTCGATTAACATCTGAGATCTTTTATCAGACAGAAATATCTCAAACTTTGCTTCATTTTTTTTCAAATCAAACTTATTAAATTTCACTAAGAAGTAAGGGACTTCGTGTCTATCCGCACCCTTTGGTTTTAGAAAAACCTTAAAACTTTGATTTGTGCCATTGAGGTACAAGATGTTTTGAAAAACATTTTTATTATACGTATGAAAAAGGACTAAGCCCTCGTTTACATAGAGAGTCCAACGCAGGGTGAACTCTCTTTTGTAAGTTGCATACTTGACTAAAAAGGACACTTGCTCATCTTTTTTGAGTGTTACTGGGTACATTGTTCTGTACTCATTGGCACTAAGAGTAGCTACAAAAAGCACTCCGACAAAAAGAAGACGAGCTAACACCTAGACTACTTTACTATCTCAGTACCCACACCCTCAGACGTGAAAAGCTCTAAAAGCATAGAGTGTTCAAGTCTACCATCGATGATGTGAGCTTTAGCTACACCACCGTTAATAGCCTCAAGACAAGCATCTACCTTAGGCACCATTCCACCATGAATAGTCTCATTCGCTTTAAGAGCTTCCACTTCAGCAGATGTTAGACTTGAAAAAAGCTCTTTATCATTGTTAAGAACCCCTGCTGTGTCTGTTAAGAAGATGATCTTATTTGCACCTATTGCTTTTGCAACATACGAAGCGCAAAGATCAGCATTTATGTTAAACCCGGGATGACCCATCTCACTTCCTGCAGCAATAGGAGCGATAACAGGAATAAAACCCTCTTTAATAAGGTTACAAACGACATCAGATTGCACACCTGTAATATTTCCAGTCAATCCCCATTTAGCAAAGTCTTTTGCTTCAGCAGTGATGAAGTGTGCATCTTTTCCGCTTATACCAATAGCCTTTGCAGAGTAAGAGTTCAAAAGTGAAACAATCTCTTTGTTTATCTCTCCACTAAGTATCATCTCGGCGATTCGCATCACCTCTTTCGTAGTGACACGCTGTCCCTCTATGAACTTCGTGTCGATGTGAAGAGCATCAAGCATATCTGTGATCTTCTTCCCGCCACCATGAATGATAACAGGCTTAATACCGACTAAATACATAAGCAAAATATCTTCAGCAAACTTCTCTTTTAACTGAGGTGAAGTCTGTGCTGAACCACCATACTTTATCACAACGATTTCTTTACGGAACTCTTTTATAAAAGGAAGTGCATCTAGGAGGGTTTTAACTGTTTCTATTTTTGCTTGCAATATTTTTCCTGCATAGTTCTATTATTTTTGCTATTTTATCTAAAATACCATTATGATTTTATAAAATCGATTAACGATGCATCGACTTCTACATCAAGATCGAGCAAAGAGAGGGAAATTCCAAAGCCTTGCATCTTTACAAAATCTTTATAAGTGACAAGGAGAGAGTCTGCATTTTCTTTCTTTAAAATCTCTAAAAGTTCTTCTTTATGAAAACTATAATGGTCAGGAAAATAGTGTTTTGAAGTCACTTGGGGTAAAAAAGCATCCAAACGTTCTGGTCTTGCTATAGCTGTCACTAATACCATCTTTTTTGTAGCATATTTCAGAGTCACATGGCGTTTGAAGTCTACATCTTCATAAATCACTTTCACATCTTTAGCACTCCAAAGTTTCTCACGAAAAGGCCCTGATGGTAAACAATCAGAGTTTTTAGACTCTACATAAATAATAATATCTTTCTTTTTAATATTATGTTTGGAGTAAGCATCATCTAAGAAGATTCGCTTTACATCCATCTCTTTTGCTTTTCTTATTCCATCTTTTCTATCTTCACTTACTATAACTATGGCATTAGGAAGTTTTTGAGCATAAATCATCGCTTCATCACCGCTAACACTTACATCTTCTAAAATATTTTCTCTATCTTTAACTACATAAAGTCCCTCTGATTTTCTACCATAACCACGAAGAATAATAGCTACATCATCATACTCTTTTGCTAATGCTGTAACTAGTGGCGTTTTACCACTACCTCCAACATTGAGATTACCAACACTTATTATCTCTATGCCAAAATCTTGCACACTTTGCATTTTGAAACGTAAGTACATAAGCAAACAGTAAAGCCAAGAGAGTGGAAGAAGAAGTTTTGAAAGTAGTTTTTGCAAAGTATTTGGGTTATAGAAGTACTTCTCAACCCAAAATATTACTCGTGTTTTCACTGTATCACTAAACGCGAGTTTTTGCTATTTTTTTAATATTTTTTATAACTGTTTGCACATCAGCATCACTCATATTTGCATAGATAGGCAGAGAGAGCACTTGCTGATATGCACGAAGTGCGACTGGATAATCATTTACACGCAGCATATACTTCGACTTATAGTATGAAAGTAAGTGAAGTGGTATGTAGTGAAGACCAGTCCCTATTCCAACATTACGAAGTTCTACCGCAAAAGAGTCACGATTTTTATCTATTTTTATAATATATAAAGAGAAAGGATGTTCTGCATTTTGCATATCTGGAACAGTTATATGATCTACATCATCAAGTTCTTTAGAATAGAGTGCCGCTATGGCTTGTTGTCGTTTTATCCCACTATCTCTATCTTCTACAACAGAACGGATATAAGCTGCGTTTAATTCACTCATAGAATAATCATTTCCAATATCGACAACATCATAGATATATGTTAGAGCATCTTCATCACGAACTACAGCATGGTTAGTAAGCAGACGTGCACGCTCCATAATCTCATCATCATTTGTAACAAGCATTCCACCATTACAAATATTTTTCTTCAGATGTGAAGAGAAGTTAAAACATACTATATCTGCTCCTGTAGAGCCTATTTTTTCGCCATTATAAGTAGCACCATAAGCATCGCTAGCATCTTCTACTATCTTCACTTTATACTCTTTTGCCATCTTGTAAACACGATCAAGATCAACAGTAGCACCGGCTAAATGAGTAATAATTACAGCTTTGAGTTTTTTGTTTTTGTTCTCTTCTAAATATACTTCAAGTTTATCAAGGTTGATATTATAAGAATCAGCATCGATGTCGATGAACACAGGCTCCGCATCAAAATGACGAACAACTTCAGGAACATTTGGATGTGCGTTTACAGAACAGACTACCTTGTCACCGCGTTTAAGGTCAAGTGCTAACATAGCCAAGTGCAAAGAAGAAGTACCATGAGAAGTTGCTAAAGCATACTCCGCCCCAACATAAGAGGCGAACTCTTTTTCCAATTCTTCTACTTGATTTATATCTTCCCCATCAAGTGAATCACTCACATTTGAGTGTGCTTCACGTGAGCTCTCATACTTACTAAATGGTATTTTTAAACTATTCATTTTTTTTCCTTATAAAGTTATATCTCGTGGATAATTAAAGTCATGGTTAAGTGTTCTAGATGTTAGCTTGGCTATAACTGGCATCTTTCTCTTAAAGTGGTTACGAAATATTCTTGAAATAATCATATCAAGCATCTTTACATCGACACCTTTTGTCACTATCTCATTACGAGAGAGTCGCTCTTCTACATAGAGTTTCAACGCTGCATCAAGTTGTGCATAAGTATAACCTAAGTCAGCTTCATCACTCTGTCCATCCCAAAGATCAGCCGAAGGAGGCTTCTTTATGATACTCTTTGAAACACCCAAATACTCCGCAAGCTCAAAAACTTCACTCTTATAGAGATCTCCTATCGGATTGATGGCTGAAGCTAAGTCCCCATAAAGTGTTCCATATCCAAGCATAAGTTCACTCTTGTTACTGGTACCTAGAACAAGTGCATCCTGCTCGGCACTAAAATCAAAAAGAGTCGACATACGCATACGGGAAGAAAAGTTTCCTTTTCGAAGATTACTTAAGTCTGGATGCATATCTTCATAAGCTCTAAGCATTGGTTCTATAGTCGCTGTGATTGCATTGAGCTTAAAGTCATGGCATAATTCATCAGCATCATCTAAAGAGCTTTGTGATGAGTAGTGAGAAGGCATCTTAACACAGAGGAGGTCATCACCAAAGACTGCCTGAGCAAGAACAGCCACAACAGCAGAATCAAGTCCACCACTAAGTCCTATTACGACTTTATTTAGACCAGTTTTTTCAACTTCATTCTCTAAAAAGTGATGTAGATATTCTGTAATCT